>JAWWDW010000067.1:0-7626 GCA_033719735.1 Robiginitalea sp.
TTATGGGGTGTCCATACCATATTACGGGTTTGTCTGGAGAGGAGGGTGTCCCCCTCGTGGATGCCGTTGTCCAGGTTGAAGATCATCCATTTGGCAAGGTCCGAAACACTTGAGATCAGCCCTCCGGTAGCGGCTACGTTATCCCAGCTCACCCAGGGAATGGGATAGTTTCCTTCAGCATTGCGGGCGTGGGGGGTAGCGTAGTTCCCTTTGGATTCCAGTCCCTTCAGCGAGGCCAGGGTCCGGTCCATCCCCAGGGGTTCCAGAATGCGTTCCCTGACGTTTTCTGCCCAGCTTTTACCTGTGACCGTTTCGATGATTTCCCCTGCAGCGATGAACATCAGGTTGGAATACCCGTATCCGGCCCGGAACCCGTAGGCCTGGGGCACATGTTGGTAGCGTTTGATGAATTCCCGGGCGGGAAGCTCGGACTTGTACCAGATATTATCCCCGCTGAAGGTCCCCAGTCCCACGCGATGGCTCAGCAGGTCCCGGATGGTGGTGTGCTCGCTCACCCAGGTGTCATACAGCTGGAAATAGGGCAGGTATTTGCGGACCGGGTCGTTCCAGTCCAGCTTTCCTTCCTGTACCAGCATGCCGATCAGGGCCGAGGTAAATGCCTTGGAGTTCGAAGCAATCGCGTACAGGGTGTTGGCATCCGGGGCGCCTTCCTTCCCGACTTCCAGGACCCCGTAATTTCCCGTAAATACAAGTTCCCCGTCTTTGACAATGCCGATGGAGGCACTGGGGATGTCCCAGTCGGAGACCATTTTCCGGAAGTATTCGTCCAGTTCGCGGAGGTTGACATCAGGGGTTGCCTGGGATGTCAGTACAACCGGCAACAGGAACAGGAAAAGCAGGAGGGGAGTAAGTTTCTTCATACCTAAAAATACGCATTTTTCAGAGAGTGCATACCGTTACATAATCGCAACATGAAATGCCTGCTAATCCTGTTGCACGGCATTTTCAAAAGCTGCCCTGCCCCCGACAACCGGGAGTTCCAGGAAGGTTTTGTCCAGGTCAATGGTCAGTTCGGTTCCGGGCTGAGGCTGCAGGGTAAATTCCCGGTCGCTGGAGAAGATCATCAGGCCAATTTGCTGACCTTTTGGGATCACCTGGTCATCCGGCATCAGATCGAAGGACACTGTATAGAATTTGCCTTTCTCAAGGGGTTCGCTTTCACGGAGGGACCGGTGGTTTTGAGGATCGGCCCAGCCCCGGGTGATGATGTTGTCCGTGATACGGGTACTGCGCCCTTGGTTCCACGGGAGCGATACCAGCCAGACCGAGAGGTTGGCGGCAGGCTTGCTGCTGGCCAGGGTGACCGTAACCCTCGGGACGCCGGAAAGGTGGAGCTCCTGGGTGAGGGTGGGGGTCACATACAGGAGGCGGTGCTGGGTGTATTCTGCCTTAGCCAGGGCCGAGCCGTCAAAGGAGTAGTTGTCTATCAGGGTTTCCGTTCCCTGATTCCCGGGGGTAGTGATGCTGAGCCCGCCGTGCCGGGGTGCGCCGGGGGAGAGGTGCAACCGTACCGGGGAGGCGTCCGGGTTGGGATAATCTGCATAGGATGTGGGCTGCTCCCGCTCATCGGCTTCCCGGACGATCCAGGCCCGGGCATCCGCTTCCACCCCATTTTCCACCCCGTGAAGGTAGCGGGTAAACCAACGGTTCATCATTTTCAGGGGTGGCGGGCCGCCATGCCCATCCTGGTGGTAGTAAATCTGGGTCGGCAGTCCCATTTCCTTTGCTTTTTTATAGATCCGGTAGCTGTGCTCCGGCATCACATTCCAGTCGTTAAAGCCGTGGGACATGAGCAGGGCGGCCTTCATGGGTGCCATCTGGTTCAGGTAATCCCGCCCTTCCCAGAATTCATTGAGGTCCCCGGAGATGCGATCCATGCCGCCAGCCATCTCCTTGTCGCGAATGTTGGCATTGGCGTAGGCCCGTTTGGATTCATCCCCGCTGTGGATAAAGTCGTAGAGGACGTCGATGTCCTCCCCCAGATACCCCCCGGGAGACCGTACCAGCCCGTTGGAGCGGTAATAGTGGTAGTAGGAGGTGTTCGGCGCGATGGGGATGATGGCTTCAAGCCCCTCCACCCCGGTGGTAGCAGCAGCCAGGGCAAGGGTACCGTTATAGGAGGTCCCCGTCATGCCCACCTTGCCGGTAGACCAGTATGCTTCCACTTTTTCATCCCCGTCCGGGGTGGTGTACCCGGGCCTGCGTCCAGTCAGCCACTCGACCACGGCTTTCGGGGCCAGGGATTCGTTGGGGCCGCCAACCGTGGGGGACCCTTCTGACAGGCCTGTCCCGGGAGAAGAAGAATGCACCACGATATACCCCCTGGGCACCCACTTTTTAATATGCGAATTTGAAATGACGGGCCTTTCTCCCCTGCGGACGACTTCGGGATGCACCCGCGGGGTTTTGGCCGGTTCCCCCAGTTCGTGCCTGACATCCCAGAACAACCCGTCGGCAAAAGGCGCCACCCCTGCAAAATAGGGGCTCGATACGTAGATGACGGGTAACTTCAACCCTTCGGATTCCGTCTGCCGGGGCCGTGTCACCCCCACGTGCATCCTGTCCGGGTCCCCGTCCCCGTCCGTGTCGAATTCGGTTTCCACCCACAGGTCCTGCCGGATCCAGGAGTCCGGGTCTTCAAAGGCAGGGACTACCTGGGCTTCCCCATTTTCGAAAATGGGTCCCGCTTTTTCAATTGTCTGGCAGGTTGTCCCCAGCATAGGGGCCAGGAGTGCAGCCAGGATGATGTAAAATCTTCGTTGGTTTTTCATGGGTGTTCGGATATGGATATCAGTTTAAAATTCCAGTTGTTTTCTGCTTTGTAATTCTTGAGTACGTTGGGGGACTTTATGCCCGCAAAGATCAGGGCTGCCCCGGGTATGGCCAGTAAGAACCCGCTCGATTCTACAAACAACCCGATGATCACGCCCATCCCGGCCGTTATTGCCCCGGCGTAGATCAGGAAGCCGCTGCTGAAAAGGGAAAGCAACAACGGATTGCGTTTAATTTCTTTAATGTCCACCAGTTGGATCTGCGTATCGCCGACTGCAATCGAATGGGCATCGACGATTCTTAAGCGCCCTGAGATCTTTTCCCCTTCGGCGGTCCTGATTTTGACCCGTTTGTGTTCTTTGATTAGGACCTGCTTTTCAGCAGTGGGGCTGCTGATTTTCAGGGCCTGCTCCTGTGCCAGGATCAGGTTTACAAAAAGCAGGCTGCAAAGGAGGACGGTGATATTTTTCATGATTCTTACGGTTTCTGTAGTAACAGACGGGGTTCTGGAGTGTTTTTTTTACTTCGTCAGAAACGCCCGGATGTCATTGGACAGTTTTACAAAATCCGGCTCGTGCGTATACATCATATGCCCGGCTTCATAATAGGTCATGAGTACGTTTTTCCGCTGGATCCCATTCCGCGAAAAAGTGTATTCCGCATCAAAGAAGGGGCAGATCAGATCGTAATACCCGCTGGCCACCATCACCTTCATCTCGGGGTTCCTGCGCATGGTCTCGCTCAACCTGCGGGTCACATTGACGGCGCTCGGTTCCCAGTAGCTTCCTTCGGGGGCAGTGCGCCACCGCCACTTCCGGGAGATTTCACCATTGGAAGTTAGATAGGGGCGGTCCATTTCTACTTTGAGGGTCGAGGCGAAGTAGTGATTCAGGGCCGCCGTATACGCCGCACCGATCTGATAGCTGGCCGGATCTCCCAGGTGCGGGCCATCGGACAGGTCGTCTACCTCATCCCCCATAAACCGGCCATCCAGCCTGCCGATGGCAAGGCCCTGATCTGCCAGTAACTGTTTTTGAAAACGCGGCATCAGGATCCTGAGGTTGGATTTCAGGATGTAGTCCCTGTCCAGGCCGGTGAAGTAGCTCAGCCGTTCGGCAGCCTCGTTGCGCTCACTTTCGGTCAGTAAGGATCCCTTGTAGAGAACCGGGGCATACGAATGGTAGGTGTATTTCCGGCACTCCTCCACAAACGCTTCCAGGGTCTTGCCCTGCCCTGCCTTTTTATGGTACCAGGCAGTGGCTGCCATACTGGGCAGATAGGTCAGGTAGGAGGTGATGTTGTCGTGGACCGAGGTGGAGCCGGCATAGTCCAGGGCCTGGGAAATCAGGATCAGGCCGTTCAGTGCCATGTTTTGTCCGTTGCCTTCCAGGGCATTGGCCACGGCTGCAGCCCTGGTAGTGCCAAAACTTTCCCCGGCAATATATTTGGGGGAGAACCAGCGCTTGTTTTCGGTAACCCACTGCCTCATAAACCGGGCGATGGACTTCGCATCTTCGTCAAGTCCCCAAAAGTCTTCGACCTTTCCTTTCCCAATGACCTGGCTGTACCCGGTTCCCACGGGATCGATAAAGACAAAATCCGTTAAATCCAGCAGGGAGTGGGTGTTGGGGACCAACGTATACGGGGCTGCCCCATCATCTGCTTTGGCGTCGGAGTCCACCTTCACCAGCTCAGGCCCGAACATCCCCATGTGCAACCAAACCGATGCAGATCCCGGCCCCCCGTTAAAGACGAAGGTGACGGGTCGTTTGGTTACGTCCTTTACCCCTTCCTTCAGGTAGGCCACCGACCAGAGGGAAGCCACCGGCTCGCCGGATTCATTTTTTAAGTGGGTTTCTGAAGCAATGGCCCTGTAGCGTATGGTCACGCCCCCGCTATTGATCTCATGGGAGGTGATAAACGATTTCGGTTCCGGAATGGATAGGGAATCCTGTTTGTTGTCCTGTGCCGCCAGGGCGATGGAAAACACCAAGAGGAATGAAACTACGGTAGCTTTGAACATCGTTTTATGGGTTGGATTTTACAATGGATTATTCAGGCAGCCGTTTTTTTACCAGGGCGATCTGCCCCATATGGGCGGCCATGTGCTCCAGGACGTGGAACCACACCCAGTGGTTGTTGATCCCTTCTTCGATTTCCGAAGCAAACCAGGCGTCATCCCTTTTTTGTAGCCCTTTAAGGGTCTTCTGCCTGACGGTATCCCAGAGGTCCAGGTAGTAGTGGATAGGTTTGCCTTTCAGGGCTTCCCGGGATTCCGGGCCCATGCCGGCGGCGAGTTCCAGCAGGGCCGTTTCTTCTTCGGTCCATTGCCGTTCTTCCAGGGTCTCTACCTGATAGTAGGACTCTGTGGCCACCAGGTGCATGACCATGGCCCCGATGCTGTTGGCCTGATCATCGATCAGGTAGTCGGTTTGCTCCTGGTTGAGGTCCTGAACATCTGCGGTGATCCGATCCTTCAGTTCCTCCAGCATGTCCACCATGATCCCGATCTGTGGGGAATAGCCCGGCTCGGGGGTGATTTTATACTGACCGTGAAGGAATGTACTTGTGAGGAAGCATGTGAAAAGAAAATAGCAGCGTTTTGATGCTTTCATGGTTCTGGAATGCGGGATTTAAGAGATTTCTATTTGACTTTCAACCTTCCTGGAAGGGTATAAGGGTCCCTATTTCGATTTTGACCTTACAAACAGGGTCACGACAGCGGTGGTAATAACGCCCATTACCAAAGCACCAATAACGCTTTGGACCATGTAGGTCTTCAGGTTGAATTGGGCCTCGGCTTCTTCCACGGTTTCGTAGAATCCCGTATCCACCGAGTGTGCAATCACATTTGGGAAATACTCCGGGGTGATGATCGTTGAGGTAATCCACTGGGTGAGCGGTGCCAGCAAGGCTACGATTATGGTGATGATCAGGCCGGAAAGGAACCCCTGCTTATAGGTCATCTGCCCGTTGTACTTGTTCTTCTTTATGTCCTTCAGGGCCAAAATGTACACCAGGATTGCCGGAATGGCGAACAGATTGGTCAGGTACATGTGCTTGTCGATGTGGGTGCTGTGCAGGCCAACGGCCTTTTCCAGCACCATCCAAAGCAAGGACATCCCAACGAATATAGCTGCCCATTTTAGTTCGAGTCTGATTTTTTTCATTTTTGTACAGGTTGTTTACGCCCCGGTCTCAAGAAGCTGTAAATCCATGAAACGGAGCTGCTTGTGGCGCCACCGTCGCTTTAAAGAGGTTTGCTCTGTAAGGCAGGAGGGCCTGGGAGAAATTGGTTATATAGATTCCTAAATGTATGAAATTTAAGCAAAGGCGTGGTGGGCGCTACGGGATGCGCCATTCCGATGGGGTCATTGGGCATCGTAAAACCCCTTTATTTCCGAAAAAAGTTGATTTCCCTCCTTTCTGCCCATGTATTCCAGGGGGATTTTGTCGACCTGCTTTTCATTCCTGACATAGATCCCCTTCCAGTCTTTCGAGAATTCACTCGTCCCGCTTACCTCGATTTTTTGTTTTTCGCGCGAATTTAGGGGCCTGAAAACTATTTGGTCCTCGAAGAGTTCAAGGGTCAAATTGCGGTAGCGAAATTTTTGATAGCTTACAAAAATGGCATTCAGGGCAACAGATGCCATTAATGTCCAGTTCGGGTCTTTCCAGTCTTCGGTTACCAGGTAGGCTACAATTAGCAGGCAGCATGCGACAAAGAGGACGTTTACAAGGATATTCCTCCACCGGTAGAGTTTGATCGTTTTCATCTTCCTTAGAGTTATGTTTTGCCAGGTATAAAGTTGAATAAGGAGTTCTTCACCCTGAAATTATACAACCCGTAAACCAGTATAAATCTAGCGATTTCTGCCTTTATTGGAAGCTGGCAGCCATGGGCTGCTGGTGTTGATTGAATGTACTTCTATCTTTTGAAGATTTCCAGACCTTTAATCCAAAAAATATCAGATTCATAAAACTTCAATCGAATTTTAAAAGGACGACCTGACAGATCTCTCGACGATTTCGTCAGGAAGTGGGCCCTGGAGTTTGTAAAATTGAGGGAGTACTTCCCCTCTAAATCCTTTTCGGGATTCGTATCAAACAAGACCTTCTTGTCCTTGAAAAGCCAGGTTCCCCGGCCGTAGTCATTTGACGTTTCGGGGATGCCAATGTTCTCACTCGATTTTGCATGGGCATGGAAATTAAAAGTGCCATCCTGATGTAAGGTCAGACGATATTCTATAAGACGGGAATCTTCACTGCCCAGCTGTACAAAATAGTCTCCTGCCACCGCATCTGCCTGCGCAAACGCTTGAGAGGCTAACAGGAGGCAGATTAAAAGTGTCGTTGGTTTCATCAAACCTGAAATTACGAAATGGAACGGCCCGGGCCCTTTCAGCCATGGGGCAATGGTTCCAGTATAAATTTAGGGGATATCCCCCTTGGGCACGGAGACTCAGGAGCAAATGACTTCTGGTGAGCGGTACCTACATGGCCCCAATATGGAAAACTACATCACTGTCGGTCTGATAGTCCCTGATAAAACCAATGTTTCGAAATTTCAAGGCGCTGCTGCTGCATTGGGTAGCCCCCTTAAAGCCATCATTACAATCCACCGTGATCTTAACGTCTGATATCCTGCCATTTTCCCGGAACGTAGACTGTGTATAATCCAGGTCAATATTCCGTTTTTCTTTTAATTCGGAAGCTATTTGCTCTAATTCCGCTTTGGTGGTGTTCGGGGTAACGATAAGGAACACCTTGTCTTCATCCATGCCATATTGGGTGTGGGATTCTTTGATACATCCGGCAAGGGATACAATGCAA
>JAWWDW010000068.1:0-7578 GCA_033719735.1 Robiginitalea sp.
CCCCGGATACCAATCTGGGGATCTTTATCAGCAAACTGGACGATGGCAAACCGCGGGATCCCGGGACCCCCCCTTTTTATTTTTTTGCCGATGGCCTGGAGTTGTACAACAGCCGGTTTTACCTGACGAATGAAAATTTAGAAAACCCCGAAATCCTTCGCTTTCAACGGTTGGAAGTGGAGGCGGATGACTTTACCATCCTCGGCCCACAGGTAAAGACCCGGATTGAGGACCTCCAGGTGGAAACCTCCAGGAATGTCAACATTACCAGGCTGGCGACTGATTTTACCTACCAACGGGATCATATGAGTTTTGATTCCCTGTATATCAGTACCCCCGGATCGGAGCTGAAAGGCAGCCTCAGGTTCGATTATAACCGGGAGGACCTGGCCGAGTTCACGAATAAGGTTCAGGTAACGGCCGCTTTTGAGGAATCCACGATTGCCCTGGATGAAATCAACCAGTTTTACGACGGGTTCGGCAAAGGTCGGCAGGCGCTTTTCTCCACCCAGGCCAGCGGGACCCTGAACGACCTGCAGGTCGGGAACCTGCTGCTGGTCACCGACAACACCGGTATCAGGGGTAATTTCGAATTCAAAAACCTGTTTGATTCCCAGGCCCCGTTCAGCATGCAGGCACAGGTCCGGGACATCACCACGAGCTATTATCAGTTAAGGGGCCTGATGCCCCGCCTTCTGGGGAATTCACTGCCTGAATTCCTGAAACGGCTCGGGCAGTTTACCATCAGGGGGCCGGCCGAGATCACGGAGACCTCTGTCAATACCCAGATCAATATTGAGAGCGGCCTGGGAAGCAGCTATGCCGACCTGCAATTGACCGAAATTGACGATATCGAGAATGCGAGCTACACCGGGTTTGTATCCCTCATCGATTTTGACCTGGGCCGTTTTACCGACAATGCCTCCCTGGGAACGGCAACCCTGGACGTAAACGTGGAAGGACAGGGCTTTACCAGGGAAAAGCTCAACACGGAGGTGATCGGGCAGATCTATTCGCTGACCTTTAATGAGTACGCCTATTCGGACATCGCGGTTTCCGGGATCCTGAAGGAAGAACTCTTTGACGGGTCCCTTAAAAGCAACGACCCGAACCTGACGTTTACTTTTTCCGGCCTGGCGGATTTCGGCAGTGATATCAACACCTTCAATTTTGCGGCTTCCGTCGAAAACGCCGACCTCTACCGGCTGAATTTCATCAAGGATACCATTGCCGTCTTCAAAGGGGATTTGAATATGGATGTGGTCGGGAACACCCTGGATGACATGAGCGGGGATATCCGGTTCAGCAAGACGAGTTTTCAGAATGTGAACAACACCTATTATTTCGAGGATTTCAAAGTGAGCTCCGGCTTTGATGCAGATTCCCTGCGGACCATCGAGATCAATTCCCCCGACATTATCACGGGTTACCTGCAGGGACGCTTCAAAGTAGGGGAGCTGGGCAGGCTGTTCAAAAATTCCGTGGGAAGTATTTTTACCAACTACCAACCCGAGGAGATCACCCCAGGGCAAAACCTCACTTTCAATTTCAGGATCTACAACAAGATTGTGGAGGTGTTCTTTCCCGAAGTTTCCTTTGGCCCGAACACCTTTATCCGTGGAGAGATCGAGGCGGACCAGGAGGACTTCAAGCTTAACTTTAAGTCCCCGGGCATCGCTGCCTACGGGAACGAACTGGATACCATCGACATCCGGGTGGACAACAAAAACCCGCTCTTCAATACCTATATTTCCATCAGGGATGTGTCCACGGTGTATTACGACCTGAAGGACTTCGAGCTCATCAATACCACCCTGACCGATACGCTTTTTTTCCGTACGGAATTCAAAGGGGGGAGCGAATATAACGACACCTACAACCTGAACTTCTACCACACTTTTGACGAGAACAATAAGTCTGTGATCGGCCTGAAACGCTCGGATGTGAGTTTTAAGGGGAATACCTGGGTCCTCAACCGGGAAGGGAACAGCCGCAACAAGGTGATCCTCAGCCCCGGCCTGGACAGCGTGAGGATCGAAGAGATCGTGATGAACAACGAGGAACGGGAGGAGATCATGCTGAAAGGGCAGCTTGCGGATTCCACCTTCAAGGATCTGGAGCTTCGGTTCAAGATCGTTTCCCTCAACAAGATTACCCCGGATATCGAGGGGCTTGCCTTGAAGGGTGAAGTAAACGGGGTATTGAACGTGCTGCAGCAGGATGAGGTGTATCTCCCGATCGGAAACCTGAAGATCTCGGAATTTGGGCTGAATGACACCATCCTCGGGGAATTGGATATCGGCATCGTCGGAAACCGGGACCTGACGGAATTCTCAGTGAATACCCGGATTACAGAAGGACAGCAGGACAAGTTAAGCCTGATGGGAACGATCCTCAACCAGGAGGAGTACCCCACGGCGGACTTTACCGTCAGGTTCGGGGCGTTTCCCCTTACGCCTTTCAACCCCCTGGCGGAGGGGATTTTGTCCGACATTCGGGGGGAGGTAAACGGGACTGCCCGGATACGCGGGGATTTGCGGAATCCGGAAATGGATGGGACCCTCACCCTGAACAATGCGGGCCTGGGCATCCCCTACCTGAATGTGAACTACGACCTGAACCCAGCTGCGCAGGTACGACTCTTCCAGCAGACCTTCGAATTCATGGAAGTGGGCCTCACCGATACGCAAGAGGGCACCCGCGCCTCCCTGGGGGGGACCATCAGCCATGCTGAATTTAAGGAATGGACCCTGAACCTGAACATGGCCACCCGGGACGAGCGGTTCCTTATCCTGAATACGGAATACGATGAGGACGAGCTGTACTACGGGACCGCATTTGTGAGCGGGACCGGACGGATTTACGGGTCGACCAAGGCCCTGACCATAGAATTTGACGGGGCCTCTGCCCGGGGCACCACCCTGAAGATCCCCATCAGTGATGTCGCCAGCGTGGGGGACTACTCCTTTATCAATTTCATCGAAAAAGACGAGCGGCAAATTATCGAGGGCCAACGCACCCTCCGTGAGTATGAAGGCCTCGAACTCGAGTTTGACCTGATTGTCACCCCGGATGCCGAGGTGGAGATCGTGGTGGACCAGCGAACCGGGAGTTCGCTGAAGGGTACCGGGGAGGGCATTATTTTTATGGAGATCAACACCAACGGGAAATTCAATATGTGGGGTGACTTCGTGGTGGTGACCGGCCAATACCGTTTGAAATACGGCGGGGTCATCGACAAGACCTTTTTGGTGCGTCCGGGAGGGACGATCAACTGGGACGGGGATCCCCTGGAGGCCATCCTCAATATGGAAGCGGTTTACGAGCTGAACGCAAACCCGGCCCCCCTCCTGGACAATACCGGGTATACCCGCAGGATCCCCACCGAGGTGGTGGTGCGCCTGACCGATGAACTCGAACAGCCCACCGTAGGGTTCGATATTCAGTTCCCGGGAACCAGTTCCATCGTAAAATCGGAGCTGGAATACCGCCTGCAGGACCCCACGGTGGAGGAGCGAAATGCCCTCTTCCTGCTGGCACAGGGGACCTTCGTCAATGAGCAGGCCGGGTTGAACCAACAGGCCGTCGCCGGAAACATCTACCAGACCGCTTCCAACCTGTTTTCCAAGGCACTCAGCAGCGAAAACGACGTTTTGAACCTCGGGGTCTCCTACGAGAGTGGTTACCAGGACCCCAATGCCGATATCGTCACCGATGACCGCATCGGGGTGACGGTCTCCACGAAGATCAGTGACCGGGTCCTGTTTAACGGCCGCTTTGGGGTTCCGGTAGGCGGGGCAGCGGAGTCTGCCGTGGCCGGGGATGCGGAAATTCAGCTCCTGCTCAATGACGATGGCACCCTTCGGGCCCTGATTTTCAATCGCCAGAACGACATACAGCAGTTTATGACCGACCAGCAGGGCTACACCCAGGGGGTGGGACTTTCCTATGAGGTGGATTTCAATACCTTTCGGGAGTTGATGCGGAAGCTCTTCGAGAAAAAACCGGAAGCGCCCCAGGAGGAAGGCGCCAACCCTTCCGGGAATCCGCCCCCGGATACCATGGGACAGGACAGCCTGATTCAGTTTTCCGCCAAGAACCGCAGGCCCCTTCGCTTGCCCTGATATTTTGCGCTGGTGGCATTTTTGAAGAAACCCGCAGGTTGTTACGAAAACGATTTCGAATGGGAATACCCCTGTTTTCGGGGGAATCCGTTCATTTTTTAGTGGAAGTTTGTTACTTTTGGATTTCGAACTTTCAGCATGCAAAGCCCTATTAAAAGACTTGCGGTTTTCACTTCCGGAGGGGATTCTCCCGGCATGAACGCTGCGATTCGCTCCGTAGTGCGGACCTGTGCCTACCTCGATGTGGAATGTTCTGCCATCTACAGGGGATACCAGGGGATGATCGAAGGGGATTTTGTGCCTTTCAATGCCAGGAGCGTAAACAACATCATCAACAAAGGGGGGACCATCCTCAAAACCGCCCGTTGTGATGAATTCCGTACCCCGGAGGGTCGGAAAAAAGCACACGAGCAACTCATAAAGGCCGGGATCGATGCCTTCGTGGTCATCGGCGGGGACGGGAGTTTTCGCGGGGCCAGCATCTTCCAGAAAGAATTCGATTTTCCCGTGATCGGGATCCCCGGTACCATCGACAATGACATCTTTGGCACCGAGTATACCCTGGGTTTTGATACGGCCCTGAATACCGTTGTGGAGGCCATTGACAAGATCCGGGATACGGCCAGCTCCCACAGCCGGCTTTTCTTTGTGGAGGTCATGGGCCGGGACGTGGGCCATATCGCCCTGAATGCGGGGGTGGCAGCCGGGGCAGAGGAAATCCTGATCCCCGAACAAAACCTGGGCCTGGAACGCCTTCTCGACTCCCTGAAGCGGAGTAAGAAGTCCGGCAAATCCTCCAGCATTGTGGTGGTGGCCGAAGGGGACAAAACGGGAAAGAACGTCTTTGAGCTCAAGGAATACGTGGAGACCCACCTCCCGATCTACGATGTCCGGGTATCGGTACTCGGCCATATCCAAAGGGGAGGGGTGCCCACGGCCTTTGACCGGGTCCTGGCATCGCGCATGGGCGTGAAGGCAGTAGAAAGCCTCCTGGAAGGAAGATCAAACCTCATGGTGGGGATCATGGAGAGCGAAATCGTTCTGACCCCCATAGAGGAAGCGATCAAAGGAACTACCAAGATCGACCGGGAACTGATTCGGGTTTCCGATATTATGACCGTATAACTTTAAAAACACACTTAAAATGGCATCATTGCGATTAGGAATTAATGGATTTGGACGCATCGGGAGGCTGGTACTCAGGGCCTCTGTGGAGCGTGATAATGTAGACGTGGTAGCTATCAACGACCTGTTGGACGTGGAGCACCTCGCCTACATGCTTAAATACGACTCGGTACACGGCCGCTTTAACGGCACTGTGGATGTGCGGGACGGCCACCTTGTGGTCAACGGGAAAACAGTACGGGTCACGGCAGAGCGGGATCCCAAGCAGATTGCATGGGACGAAGCCGGCGTTGATATCGTCGCTGAGTGTACCGGGATTTTCAAAGACCTGGACACGGCCCAGTACCACATTGACGGCGGTGCCAAAAAGGTAGTGATCTCCGCCCCCTCCAAGGATGCCCCCATGTTTGTAATGGGCGTAAACCACGAGGATGCCAAGGCTTCCGATACCATCGTATCCAACGCCAGTTGTACCACCAACTGCCTGGCGCCCGTGGCCAAGGTCCTGAACGATGCCTTTGGGATCGAGGAAGGCCTGATGACCACGGTACACGCAACCACGGCTACCCAACTTACCGTGGACGGCCCTTCCCGCAAGGATTACCGGGGTGGCCGCAGTGCCTTGCTGAACATCATCCCGGCCTCCACTGGGGCCGCCAAGGCGGTGACCAAGGTGATTCCGGCCCTGCAGGGGAAACTGACAGGAATGGCCTTCCGGGTACCTACGGCGGATGTCTCCGTAGTGGACCTTACCGTACGGCTGGAAAAGGAAACCTCCTATGAAGAGATCAAGAACGTCTTTAAAAAAGCCTCGGAAGGCTCCCTGAAAGGGATCTTAGGATACACCGAAGAAGCGGTGGTTTCTCAGGATTTTGTCGGGGACAGCCGCACCAGTATTTTTGATGCAGGTGCGGGGATAGAATTGAACTCTAGGTTCTTTAAGGTTGTTTCCTGGTACGACAATGAAGCCGGGTACTCTTACAAGCTCGTGGACCTGGCGCAGCACATCCACAGTCTGTAACAACAACAAGGATTTATGAATCGAAGGATCTTTCAAGCCCGCTCTGGTGATTTGAAAGATCCTTTTATATAGACATGAATTATGGTACTAATCGTTGACAGCGGGGCCACCAAGGCGGACTGGATCGCCCTGGATGCCAAAGGGGAGCAGTTGTTTATGACCCAAACCCTGGGGCTCAGCCCGGAAGTGCTTTCCCGGGAGGTTATAGAGGAACGCCTGGCCAATAACTTCGAACTGGCCCGCAACAGCGAGCAGGTGAAGCGCCTGCATTTTTACGGGGCCGGGTGCGGCACGGAGCGGATGCGGAAGTTTTTAAAGAACATCTTCCGGAAGTTTTTTCCGAACGCCAAGGTAAATGTGAAGGAGGATACCTATGCGGCCATCTATTCCACCACCAAGATCGGCCACCAGGGAATCGTTTGCATCCTGGGTACGGGTTCCAACTGCAGCTATTACGACGGCCACCAGATGATCCAGAAGGTAACTTCCCTGGGGTACATCCTGATGGACGACGGGAGTGGGAATTTCTTCGGGCGCAAGCTTATCCGGGATTACTACTACCACAAAATGCCCCAGGACCTCGGGATCGAATTCGACAAGGAATACAACCTGGATGCCGATGTGATCAAGGAAAACCTGTACAAGAAACCCAACCCCAACACCTACCTGGCCACCTTTGCCCGCTTCATCATTGAGCACAAAGACCACCCATACTGCAAAGGCGTCATTGACAAGGGGCTACAACAGTTCATCAACAACCACGTGATGCAGTTTGAGCTGGCCACCAAAGTCCCCATCCATTTTGTGGGGAGCATCGCCTATTTCCTGCGGGAAGAACTGGAGGAGGTCATCAAGCGCAACGACATGATCATGGGGGTCATCCGGCAACGGCCTATTGAGGGGTTAGTGGAATTCCATAAAGATACTATTTGAGTTGGCAGTCGCAGTATGCAGTAAGCAGTAGCGTGGACCGGCGTTATGGCAAGCTTGTTGTCATTTCGAAGGAGTCACCCCGATAATTGTCGGGGGACGACTGAGAAATCCCATCGAGAAACCACAGGACTATCCTTGTGAGATTTCTCATGCAACGTCCGGGACGTTATTTCGAAATGACATGTTAGTACAGCTACTGCTATTCTATGAATCACTTAAGTTCTGTAACCTCATTCCTTAATACCTGAAGTAGCTTAGTAGAAGCGAAGTCATGGAACCTTGAACTTTCGGCAGTATCATTAATAGCAATACTGCCGACTGAGACTGCCAACTGCAAACTACTCCAAAACAGCGATCACCGAAATCTCTACATTC
>JAWWDW010000069.1:0-7495 GCA_033719735.1 Robiginitalea sp.
AAGGTTTTGAGATCGAAAACAGGGAATGCGGACAGGAATTCCTAACTTCCGGTAAGAAAACGTAATGCAACCCTTACACTATGCAATCCAGAAGATCCTTCCTACAGAAAACCGCCCTTGCCACGACGGCCCTGGGACTTTTCCCGGCGGGGCAGTACGCTTTTGACGACCCCCGACCAGAGGGCCCGCTGCGCGTCGGCCTGATTGGGGTGGGCCTGAGGGGTACAAACCACCTGGGCAACCTGCTGCTGCGGGACGATGTAACGATCACTGCCCTCTGTGACACGGACCCTTCCCGTCTGGAGTTGTGCAGGCAGCTTATCAGGGAAGCCGGTAAGCCCGGGGTGGTCACCTTCGGGGAGCATCCTTATTCCTACCGGGACCTGCTGGCCCTGGAAAATGTGGATGCGGTGGTAATTTCCACCCCCTGGCAGTGGCACACCCCCATGGCTGTGGATGCCATGAAGGCAGGAAAATACACCGGTCTGGAAGTTTCGGCTGCCATGACCCTGGAGGAGTGTTGGGACCTTGTAAACACCCATGAGGCAACGGGGACCCACCTTATGCTCCTGGAAAACGTCAACTACCGCAGGGATATCCTCGCCGTACTCCGCATGGTACGCGAAGGCGTATTTGGGGAATTGGTACATTTCCGGTGCGGGTATCAGCACGACCTCAGGGAGGTGAAATTCAACAATGGAAAACAGCCCTATGGCGGCGGGGTTGAATTCGGGGAGAAGGCTATTTCAGAAGCGCGCTGGAGGACGGAGTATTCCCTGAAGCGCAATGCCGATGTCTATCCCACCCACGGGCTGGGACCCGTTGCCGTCATGGCCGATGTCAACCGTGGGAACCGGCTATTGAGTCTTACCTCAAGTGCCACGAAGGCCATCGGACTCCACAACCACATAATCAACATCGGGGGGGAGGACCATCCGAACGCCTCCCTGAAGTTCAAGCAGGGGGATGTGATCACCACCACCATCGAGACCGCCCGGGGGGAGACCATCATTGTAACCCATGATTGCAACCTTCCACGCCCCTATTCCCTCGGGTTCAGGGTACAGGGGGCCCACGGGCTTTGGGAGGTAGACGGCAGCCGGATCTATATCGAGGGGAAATCCACCCCCCATCGATGGGATCAGGCGGGCCCCTGGCTGGAGCAGTACGATCACCCGCTCTGGCAGAAGTACGGGGAGTATGCCTCGGGCTCCGGACACGGGGGGATGGACTTCTTTGTAATGAACGCCTTTGTGGAATCCGCAAAACGCGGGGTGGCGCCTCCCATCGACGTCTATGATGCGGCGAGCTGGAGTGCTGTTACCCCCCTTTCCGAGCGCTCCATCGCCGGGAATGGGTCCCCCCAGTTCTTTCCGGATTTTACCAGGGGAAGGTGGATGCACCGCAAACCCCACGACTGGATCAGGGATTCCTATTAGGGCTGAAAGTGCTTTATTTCCGGGGTATTTGGCTTGAAATAAACCTGATTTATGTCATATGCCACGGCCCCCGTGTGGATTAGATTTGTAATGAAACAGCAACAACATGTGTGACCTCGTCCAGAAATACAACGTACCTGGCCCACGGTATACCAGTTACCCCACGGTCCCTTACTGGGATGTGGATTCCTTCTCAGGGAAGCAATGGGAAGAAAGCGTCCGCCGCTCCTTTGCCGAAAGCAATGATACCACCGGCATAAGCCTGTACATACACCTGCCTTTTTGCGAGCGTATGTGCACCTTTTGCGGGTGTCACAAACGGATTACCCGAAGGCACAGTGTGGAAGCCCCCTATATCGAGGCCCTGCTTAAGGAATGGAAACTCTACCGGGACCTTTTCGGGAAACGCCCCGTCATACGGGAATTGCACCTGGGCGGCGGTACCCCCACGTTCTTCTCCCCTGAAAACCTCCGGGTGTTGCTCAGGGGTATTTTCAGGTATGCGGACCGCGCCGACGACTGGGAATTCAGTTTTGAGGGACACCCCATGAATACCACCCGGGAGCACCTGCGGGTACTCTACGAGGCTGGCTTCCGCCGGGTGTCCTATGGCGTCCAGGACTATAACGAGACCGTTCAAAAGGCCATCAACCGCATCCAACCTTTTGAACAGGTGGCGGAGATTACCAGGATTTCGAGGGAAGAAGGGTATACGTCCGTGGGGCATGATATTATCTATGGCCTGCCCTTCCAGACCACGGAACATGTGGCCGAGACGTTGCGGAAGACGGCTGAGATCAAACCGGACCGGATCGCATTTTACAGCTATGCCCATGTGCCCTGGATAAAGGGGATCGGACAGCGCGGTTTCCAGGAATCCGACCTGCCTACCCCGGATGAAAAGCGCCACCAGTACGGCCTTGGAAAGGAAATGCTCCTGCAGGCTGGATATGAGGACATCGGCATGGACCACTATGCCCTGCCCACAGACGGCCTTTACCTGGCCTCAAAAACCGGAGGCCTGCACCGGAATTTTATGGGCTATACGGTGTCGAGGACCCAAATGATGGTCGGTCTGGGTGTTTCCAGTATTAGCGACAGCTGGTACGGGTTTGCCCAGAATGTCAAGAATATCGAAGAATACGAAGACCTCGTTTCCTCAGGGATCATCCCGGTCTACCGGGGCCACCTTTTGACAGAGGAGGACCTGGTCATCCGAAGGCACATACTCGACCTGATGTGCCGGTTCGAAACTCCGTGGGACAGGGGACTGTCTCCGGGTAGAATCCGGGATATCCGGGAAAGACTTCATGAACCCGAGGCAGACGGGCTGCTCCAGGTGGAGCCGGACCGCCTGCTCGTAACAGAGGCCGGACGCGTTTTTATCCGCAATATCTGTATGGCCTTTGACCTGCGTTTGCACAATAAAGCCCCCGAAACCAGGTTATTTTCTATGACGGTCTAACTTAATCTCTTTGCCATGAAAACTATCATCGTACCTGTCGATTTTTCCCAACAATCCGAATACGCGCTGGAAGTAGCGTCCTCACTCGCCAAAAAGCACAAGGCGGAAATTATCGTCCTGCATATGCTGGAATTAAACTACGCCATGATTTCATCCTCGGAAGCCTACCATCCGGAACAGACCGTTTTCCTGCTGAAAGCAGCTGAGAAACGCCTGGGCGATTTTTTGGATAAACCGTATTTGAAGGATGTCAAAATAACCCCTGTCATCAAACATTACAAAGTCTTTTCGGAGGTCAATGAGATTGCCAAAAAGCACAGCGCAGACCTGATTGTAATGGGCTCTCACGGGACAGATGGCCTTGAGGAGATCTTTATCGGCTCCAATGCGGAACGCGTGGTACGGAATTCTGAAATTCCCGTGATTGTCGTAAAGAAACACCGGCCTGCCTTCAAGGTTGAAAACTTCGTCTTTGCCTGTGATCTTCGGAAAGAAACCCTGCCGGCATTCCAAAAAGCGAGGGATTTTGCTGAAAAGCTGGGTGCGAAGCTCAAGGTCGTCTACATCAACACCCCCGGGGACCACTTCCTGAGCGAAGGGGATATGGACGAACAAATCTCCAAATTCCTGGACCTTACCGGTATTGATGTAGCTGTCGAGAAATACAGTGATTACAGCGTAGAACGGGGTGTGCTGAACTACAGCGAGAGCACAGAGGCGGACCTGATCGGAATTCCTACCCACGGGAGAAAGGGAATTTCCCATTTCTTTATGGGAAGCATCGGGGAGGACATCGCCAACCACTCCACCATTCCTGTGGTCACTTTTAAGATCTGATATTTAGTTGCTGTTTTTGGAAAGGGGAGCTCTGCATCCGGGAGCCCCCCTTTCCTTTTTCTGGTCCTTACCCGAATCGCTCGCTGGCGGCGGCCTCGAGCATCTCCCGGTGCTGCGGATGGGCGATGGAGATCAGCGCCCTGGCCCGCTGCTGCAGGTTTTTCCCGAACAGGTTGACCACCCCGTACTCCGTGGCCACATAGTGGACGTGCGCCCTGGTGGTGGTGACCCCGGCCCCGTGCTTCAGGTAGGGGGTGATTTTGGAGATCCCTTTCCCGGTGACGGAGGTAAGCGCAATGATGGGTTTCCCACCTTCCGAAAGGGAGGCACCCCGGATGAAATCCATTTGCCCACCGACACCGGAATACTGGTAGCTTCCGATAGTATCTGCGCACACCTGTCCGGTTAGGTCGATTTCAATGGCACTGTTGATGGCCGTTACTTTGGGATTGCGGCGAATCAGGGTGGTGTCGTTGGTATAGGCGGCTTCCTTGAAGTGCACCAGGGGATTGTCGTCCAGGAATTCGTAAAGCTTCCTGGAACCGGCGGCGAAGCAGGTGACGATCTTGTTGGTTTTGATCTCTTTCTCCTCCCCGGTAATCACCCCTTTTTCGATCAAGGGGAGCAGCCCGTCCGAGAACATCTCGGTATGGACCCCGAGGCGTTTGTGCCCGTCCAGGTTCTTCAGGACGGCGTTGGGGATGTTGCCGATGCCCATCTGAATGGTCGCACCGTCTTCAACCAGGGAAGCGACGTGCGCCCCGATTTTGGCTTCGGTTTCGGAGATTTCCGATTGCCCGAAGGTGTGGATCGGTTCGGAGATTTCCACCAGGGCATCAATTTGGTCGATGTGGATGATCCCGTCCCCATGGGTCCGTGGCACCTGCGGGTTGAGCTGTGCAATCACCTTTTTGGCTGTCTGTATGGCAGGCAGGGTGATGTCCACCGAAACGCCAAGGGAACAAAACCCGTGTTTGTCGGGAGGGGAAACCTGCACCACGGCAACGTCCAGGGGCAACAGGTTTCTTCTGAACAGCAGGTGGATCTCGCTCAGGAAAATCGGGATGTAGTCCCCCCGGTTCGAATTGACTGCTTTGCGGACATTTGCGCCCACGAAACAGGTGTTGATCTTAAAGGAATTGTTGTACGGGGGCAGTGCGTAATTTACAGGGCCGTCTGTATGAATGGAGATGATCTCCACTTCCTCCAGTTCCCGGTACCGGTCGCAAATGGCATTTATCAGGATGTTGGGCGTCATAGCGGCCCCCTGTACAAATACCCTGTCGCCGGATTTCACGTAACCGGCAGCTGTCTCCAGGCTTACAATGTTCATAGGCGTTTCCTTGTTGGATTTAGGTGGTGTTGAGCGCCTGCAGGTGCGCTACTCCCCACCGAGATGTTTGTTGTAGAACTCCCAGGCCTTGTGGGCCACGTCCCGGCCCAGCTGCAGGCCCGCAATGTTGTCTGCCTGTATGTGGTACCCTCCCATGACCCTGGAGATCCCTGCCATTTCCGCAGCCTCTGTGAAGGTGGGGAATTTCAGGGTAACCGTATCCCCATAATGGGCCGGATCGATTTCCGTCAGGGATCCTGGTACCAGTTTTACCTCAACCCCGAAATGATCGTCCCCGGTGAACAGGCGCAGCGCTTCCCCACAGGCACCGCTTACGGTGCTGTGGCCCGAAGTGTAGCTTGGAAAGGGCGGGCACAAAAAGGTCTCGGGGGAGTAGGGCCGCCATTGTTCTCCGGGCATTTCTATCATTCCTTTCCCGGGTCCTCCCCAGGCTTTGATGACCTGGTCCTGATAGTAATCGTGTACCAGGGCATAGGGACGGGCAAAATCGTAGTACATCTTGGAATCCCAGGAAGCAATAAAGGCATCCATGGCCGTAATCTGGTTCAGGAAATACATTTTGACATCCTCATCCAGGGTATGCTGGTCCCTGCGCGAAACATCCTGGGCAAACTTCAGCCAGTGGCCCGCCTGTTGTACGGATTTGGGCCCATCCCGCATGAATTCTACCAGGGCTTTTTCTTCATCCGTCAGGTTGGCCTGCAATTCAATCACTTCGCGCACTTCCCTTTCCAGCTGCTCAGAGCCTACCATGGGTGGCGGGCCGGGACGGAACTGGCTGGCGGAATCCAGCGTTATGGGCTCCACGAACTGCCAGTAGGGGGTGAGGCAGCCCGGGGCGTATTTGCCACCGTCTGCATCCGCAAAGTACTTGGGCTGCCAGCGGTTGATATCCGTGTTCTCATCCGGGGAATTCACAGGCGCATAGCCGGTGTAGTCAAAATAGGCCTCTCCCCCGGAGCCATTTTCCTCCCCGTACTGGTTTGCCCCGTCTCCCTTCCGGGCCATGATCACAGCTTTGGCCGCCAGGTTCCCGATCCCCACCGGGGTGGTTGGGTCCATGCTCATATCATCCGGGTCCAGGCCCATTCCCATCATAAAACCCCGGAAAAGCTCCTTGTCCGAGTAATAGTATTCATTCAGGGTCCGGTAGGCGGCATAGCTAATGGCAATTTCCTTGTTGGACAGGGTCCGCGCTGAGTCGGGCCGACGGGCTACCCCTTCCAGGTACACACGGATGGCCCTGGCATCGTACCGGGACCAGGCATCAAAGACTGCCGTGAATATCAACCCCAGATAGCGGGAAGTAACCGTAGGACGGGGTTTAAACCGCTCTGTATCCAGGGCGGTCGCCTCCAGGGCCATATAGCCCCATTTGTAGGCAATATTTTCGCTTCCTAGGGGTTCTTCCCCCACGGAAGCAGGGGGTTCGGTTTCTCCTTTACATGATACCAGGAGTGCCAGCAGCAGGAAAAGTGTCCGGAATGTGTTCATCGATACAGGTGGTTGTTTGATTTTAAGGCCGCAAAGGTACTTATTTTACGGCTGACATTCCATGGTGGTGGTTATCTGATCCTTAGGTGCCGGAGGGGAAATATAGGGGATCCCGAGCCCCATCCCCCTGAGGATGAATAAAATGCCAATCAGGATCACAAAGGCCGGTATCCATTTGCGGATCGCCGGCAACCAGCGTCCCTTAAAAACGCTTCGCATCAGGGCTGCCCCACTCATAAGGGGTACGGTACCCAGCCCAAACACCATCATGTACAGGGCGCCCAGGGGTGCAGAGGCCATTGCCATGGCCCCGACCAACGCCATATAGACCAGGCCACACGGCAGGAAGCCGTTCAGGAACCCAATACTCAGAAAGGCATCGGGATTCCCCTCTTTGAGTTTGGCTCCAAGGGCGGACTGCAGTTTTCCCAGCAGGCGGTAAATAGGCCGGGCCAGCTTCCATTTCCGGAACGTCCTACCCGGGATCAAAACCAGCAGGATCATCACCAGCCCCAGGGCGATGGACAATTTCTGCTGGAAGCCGAACAGGTAGAGTCCTTTTCCTATAAGGCCGAAAACCAGCCCGATCATCCCGTAGGCCAAAAGACGCCCCAGGTGATAAAGCCCCAGCTGCGACCATTGCCTGGCCCGGTGCTGCCGGCTGAGGGGAAGCATAAAGGCGATGGGCCCGCACATGCCAATGCAGTGCAGACTTCCCAGTAAACCCAAAACCAATGCGGTGGTTAACATTCGTAATCTAAGATTTAAGTGAGCTTAAAATCCCAAATTCCAAGCACCAAATTCCAACATCTTAAACGACCACCTAATATCAAATTGGAATTTGGAATTTGGAATTTGGAAATTGCCTCCTTCATGTTAGTAGGTCAGTCGCTGCCTGAATAAATA
>JAWWDW010000070.1:0-7419 GCA_033719735.1 Robiginitalea sp.
AAAGGTCCGTACCCGGGGATACCTGATGCTCGACCAGTTTTCCAACCCGGACAACTGGAAGGCCCATTACAAAACCACCGGGCCTGAGATCTGGAGGGATACCGGGGGTAAGGTCACGCATTTCGTCTCCTCCATGGGGACCACAGGGACTATCATGGGGACCTCGGCCTATCTGAAAGAACAAAACCCCGGGATACAGATCATCGGGGTTCAACCTGACGGGGATTCCCGTATCCCCGGCATCCGCAAATGGCCGGAAGCCTACCTGCCCAGGATCTTCGACCCAAATCGGGTGGACCGCATCCTCGAGGTAAGCCAGGCAGAGGCCGTACAAACGGCGCGGGAACTGGCTGCCAAGGAAGGGATCTTTGCAGGTATGAGCAGCGGTGGCGCCACGGCGGCCGCACTTCGCCTGGCGTCAGGACTCGATGAAGGGGTGGTGGTTTCCATTATCTGCGACCGGGGGGACCGGTATTTGTCCTCCGATCTGTTTGCATAAAAAAAACGCCCGAAGGCGTTTTTCTTTCTCAAAGGGATGCGAAAAGCCTATAATACGGCCTCTTTCAGTCGCTCTTCCTTTTTTCGGGTCCAGGCATCCAGCATCCAACTGGTCTTTTCGAGCTCCCGGATGTAGGCTCCGATCAGGTCAACGGTTCCTTCATCCCCTACTTTTTCTGCCTGCGCTACCACGCGTTTCAGTTGCCTGAGTAGAATACTGTGTGCTTTGAGGACATCTGAAACCATTTGAAAGTCTTCCAGGTTGGAATCGCTTTCCTCGATGTTTGACGTGTTCATATATTGACTGAGGTTGCTCATCGGTTGGTACCTGAGGGTGAGGATGCGTTCTGCGATCTCATCTATTTTGGTACGTGCGTCAGTATAGAGCTCCTCGAACTTTTCGTGCAGGTCAAAAAAGTTGCGCCCCTGAATGTTCCAGTGGAAGTTCCTGAGCTTCTGATAGTACAGATGGTAATCAGACAACAGCGTGTTAAGCTCTACCACTACAGGTAACAATTTTTCTTCTTTGATTTGCAAATAATTCATAAAGGTTTTAAGGTTTTTGTGGGAAGGCGGTATCGCATAATTTCTTTACACTGCACCTCCTTCTATAATTAAACTTACACTATATAATATAACATTTAATTACTTGTATACAAGTATTTTAACGATACTTAACAAGTCTTAACACTATGTGTTTAAACCTGTTAAAGCCATTGTTTTTTCCTGAAATACAGGATCATCAGAACAAAGATTACGAGCATCACCCCCAATACCCCGTAATACCCGTATTCCCATTCCAGTTCGGGCATATGCCTGAAATTCATCCCGTAGATTCCCGCCAGGAAGGTCAGGGGGATAAATATCGAAGCCATAATGGTCAGCACCTTCATGATTTCGTTCATCTTATTGCTCACATTGCTCATATAGATTTCCATAAGGCCGAAAACCATCTCTCGGTGGATGTGCAGGTTTTCGTTGATCTCGATGGTATGGTCGTGTATGTCCTTCAGGAAGAGGCGGGTGTCTTTGGTTATAAGGGGGGACTCGGTTTCGATGAGCCGATTGATCAGTTCACGGACAGGTGCCATCCAGCCCCGTATTTTGATCACGTCTTTCCGTAATTGCTGGATTTTGTAGAGGGTATCGGAATGGGGGTCCCGGTAGATCTCAAGCTCCAGGCGGTCCAGCTGGGCAGAAAGCGAATCCAGCACCAGAAAATAGTGATCCACAATGGCATCGATAAGGGCAAAAAACAAGTAATCCGCTCCCCTTGAACGGATCCTCCCGGAATGCTGTTCAATCCGGGAACGCACCCCGTTAAATACATCTGCTTCGATTTCCTGGTAAAGGAAAACCTGACCGGGTCGCAATACGAGGGCTACGTGCTCCTTCAGGATTTTACCCTCCCCGTTTGGGTCCAGCAGTTTTAGAACGACAAATATATAATCCTCGTATTCATCTATTTTCGGGCGCCCTTCGGTGTTCACGATATCCTCTACCACCAGCGAATTCATGCCGCTCGCTTTGCCGATTTCCGCCATCTGGGTTTCGTCGTTCAGCCCTGTCACATTGATCCACTGTGTTTTGCCGGGGCCTGGAGGTTCGCTCAGGGAGTCCAGATCCTCCACAGTGCTTTTCTTCAGGTCCTTATCATCATATACCAGGGAGGTGACTTCGGTACTAACATCTTCCCTGTTACCGAGGTAGGTAACCGTTCCGGGGGCCTTCCCCAGCTTTTTACCCCGCTGGCTTTTCGGTGGGGTTATGCCTATCCTCAAAAGGTTCGCTACAAGGCTACGGGACTTTTTCATATATAGAGAGTTACGGACATTCAGTTATTTAAATCGAATTCTACGCGCATTAATTGCAATCCGGATCCGGGAGCAATATCCTTCAGAACGATCGGGGCGCCTGTTTTGAGGGATGCGGTGAGGTCAGATTCAGTAAGCAATCCCCTGCCCATGGCTACCAGGGCAGCCATCATCCGCCTCACCTGATACCTTCCAAACCCCCTGCCTGCAACCGTAAGGCTATAGCTTTGTGCCGGAAAAAAAGAGGCCGTTAATTCGTTGTTTTGCTGCAAGAGGCAACTCGTGACCTGGCGTTTGGTCCGGGAATCTTCCCCCGGGCTTCCCGTAAAGGCCCTGAAGTCGTGATCACCCACGAACAGGGCTGCCCCTTTTTTCATGGCTTCTATATCCAGGGGGCCAGGAAAATATCCCAGCAATGGGGCGCAGAACGGATGTGGCTTGTCCCCGAAGGTAAAATAGTAACGGTAACGCTTGCCGGTACAATCGCGAATCACATTGAAATCCGGGGGCACTTTGTGTACGGATCTAAGCCGGAGATCCTGGGGCAGGTTCTGGTTCATTTCCTGCAGGAAGGCCTTCCGTGATGAAAGGGGGGGTCCGGTGATCAATAACTGCAGGGCAAAATCAAGGGCGGATACACGGGCATCCGTCCTTCCGGCCCCCAACACTTTTACCTTCCTCCCGGGCAAGACGAACCTCAGGGTTTTCAGCAGCATGCCTTCAACCGTCTTTGCGCCAGGTTGTCGCTGCCAGCCACTAAACCGGAACCCGAGAAACTGAAGCCTCAGTAAATATTGATGTCTTTGGTGCATGTGCATTCGATCAGGCACGTGTAAATGTAAGGAACCCTCGATAAATGACCGTTGCCGGGCATTGCTTTCACAACATCCTAAAGGAACTTTACAACATTGGTGGTCGTTCATCGATTTTCCTGAAATAAGGTGTGCCTGCCGCCGTTTTTTAAATGCAAATAAACGCCCCCGAATCCTTGACTTTTAGAAAAGACAAACCAGCAACAACCCGCACATCCCTTTGGAAGACCTGTTACTACGCAACGATCGGCCTGCTGCCCATCCTGATCATCCTCAATTTTTACGGGCTATACAGCAATCAGTTCTATTTTCTGAAGATAGACAACTATATCTTTCCGCTGGTCAGCGTGCTGCACTTCGTATTCCTGTACGTGATGCAATTCAAAATAAGAGAGGGGGAATATCCGGACCCGGTAATGCGCAATGTAGAATACGGTATGTATGCGGCCCTTATAATCTACCTCTTCCAATGGCTTGACACCGGCTATATCCTGATGAGTTACGACGACTACAAAGCGTTCCTTATCCCGGACACCTTCCTGCCCGTGGGGGTTACGATTTTCCTCCTGCAGGGCTTGCTCGTGGCGTTAACCCTGTTTAGCTTCCTGCAGCGAAAAACCCTGGTAGGACGATACGATTTCGAGCAAATCGATAAAAATATGAATTCCTGGCAGTAACAGGTATTCTTGTGTTGTGGCAAGAAAAGCCCCCGTTTTTTCGGGGGCTTTTCTATTTCAACCGATCAAAGTCCGCTGATGTAGCTTCCATAGAGGTCCTTGAAGCGGAACCCTTCCGTAAACCGGTTTTTGCTCAGTTTCTGATAGCCTTCCAGGCCCCAGAGCACCAGTTCCTTTACGAAGGGGACCTCGCGCTTATCCAGGTCCGGAAGGTACTTCCGCACCAGGTTGTCCAGCGGTTTTACGCTGTCCAGGGCCTTGCGGTACGCATCATCCGTCAGGTCATCCAGCAACTCGATGCCTTCTGATTCAAAAAACCAGGTTACAATGGGATCATAGGGTGTTTCGGCATCTTTGCGTTCCAGTTTCTTGATTTCCGGAAAGTACTTCGAAAAGAGGGTTTTGACCCCTTCCTCGATCAGGATCTGGGCTACGCTGTCTGCCCCTTCCTGTTCCCCTTCGTACACCAGCTCGATTTTCCCGGTAATCGCAGGGATGACTCCCATAAAATCACTGAGGCGGACCGTAGTTTCAGAGCTGCCGCTTCGCAGCATCCGGCGTTCTGCCGTACTGATCAGGTTTTCGTAAGCCGTGATGCTCATCCGTGCACTCACCCCGCTTTTGCGGTCCACATAGTCGCTTTTCCGGGCTTCAAAGGAGATTTGTTCCAGCAGATCCCTTGCCACCTCCGGCACCCACACGCCCTTTTCCTGGGCAGGATCCACCGAGGCTTCCTGGGCCGTAATCCGCCGGGCCGTTTCCAGATCTTCCGGGTAGTGGGTAAGGATCTGGGATCCGATCCGGTCCTTCAGAGGGGTCACGATGCTCCCCCGGTTGGTATAATCCTCCGGGTTGGCGGTAAAGACAAACTGAACGTCCAGCGGAAGGCGTACCTTGAACCCCCGTATCTGAACATCCCCTTCTTCGAGGATGTTAAACAGAGCAACCTGAATGCGGGACTGCAGGTCGGGCAGTTCATTGATTACGAAAATACACCGGTTTGCCCTCGGTATCATCCCAAAGTGGATGACCCGGTCATCTGCATAGGAAAGTTTGAGGTTGGCCGCCTTGATGGGATCTACATCCCCGATAAGGTCGGCCACGGTCACATCCGGGGTGGCGAGCTTTTCATAGAAACGCTCGGAGCGGTGTACCCAGGAAATTTCCGTTTCGTCCCCGTTTTTTTCGAGTGTTTCCCTCGCATACCGGGAGATAGGGTCCAGGGGATCATCGTGTATTTCGCTCCCCGCCACTTCCGGCATCCATTCATCGAGCAACCCTACCATGAGGCGGGCCAGGCGGGTCTTTGCCTGACCTCTGAGTCCCAGCAGGTTGACGTGATGCCTGGAAAGCAGGGCCTGCTCCAATTGGGGGATCACGGAGTTTTCATAGCCCCACACCCCTTCAAACGAAGGTTTGCCTGTCCGGATGCGCTCCAGGAGGTTCCCCCGGATCTCATCCTTTATGGAGCGGGAAACATACCCCGATTCCTTTAATTCCCCCAGTGTTCTTATGTTTGGTGCCTTGACATTGGTTTCGTTCATATTCATTCGCTGCTTTTATCCTCTGATTCGCTTTTTCCGGTTCTGTTCATAATCCTCGAATATCATTTCGCCCAGGCCTTTCAAACCGGTAAAAAAGGCTTTGCCCTTGTTCGCTTCGGTAAAATGTCGGACGAATTGTCTCAGGTAAGGGTCCTGGGCAATCATAAAAGTGGTGATCGGAATATGGAGTTTGCGTGCCTGACTGGCCATGTTGTAACATTTCTCCACGATGTGGTCATCCAGGCCCACGCTGTTCTTGTAATACGTGCCATCGGGCAGGCGGAGACAGGACGGTTTTCCATCCGTGATCATAAAGATCTGTTTGTTCGTATTCCGCTTTCTCCTGAGCAGGTCCATGGCAAGTTGCAGGCCCGCCACCGTATTGGTGTGGTATGGCCCCACCTTAAGGTATGGAAGTTCTTTTACGGAGATGGGCCAGGCGTCATTCCCAAAGACCAGGATGTCGAGGGTGTCCTTGGGGTAGCGGGTGGTAATAAGCTCCGCCAGGGCCATCGCTACTTTCTTGGCAGGGGTGATCCGGTCTTCCCCGTAGAGGATCATGCTGTGGCTGATATCGATCATCAGGACCGTGCTCATCTGCGCTTTGTGGTGGGTATCTTCCACCACAAGGTCGTTCTCCTCCAGCCTGAAATCATCCATCCCGTGGTTTACCTGGGCATTCCTGAGGCTTTCGGTCATGGAGATCTGCTCCAGGCTGTCCCCAAACCGATAGGACCTGAAATCCCCCGTATGCTCATCCCCCCTGCCCGCCTTCCGGGTCTGGTGGTTGCCGCTGCCGCGTCTTTTAAGCTTTCCAAATATCTGGTCGAGCGCCCTTCTGCGAAGCATCCGTTCCAGCTTGGCGGTCATCGAGAAGGATTTGTCTGTGGGCTCCCCTTCCCCTTCACCTTCGGGGCCGAATTCCAATTCCTCCCTGAGATACCCTTTGGCCTTCAGGTCTTCAATAAAATCATCGATGGTGTAATCCTCGTCCGTGAGGTCGTATTCCTCATCCAGCTCCCGGAGCCAGTCCAGGGCTTCTTCAACATCCCCCGAGGTATGGGTGATGAGCTCCTGGAAAATATCAAAAAGCTTTTCGAAGGGCGTTTGCTCAGGCGCTTTGTACGAGGTAAACCGAAATCCTTTTCTTCCTGTCATAGCTGCCTAAAAATACGACTTTTGATACAGGAAGTCGAAATTTTAAGAAATCTTAACGGGACTACTGGTGGCGGCCTTTGAGAATGGAAACCACCTCTCCCAGGGTGTGCCCTTTGGCCCTTAGGAGTACCATAAGGTGGAAGAGCAGGTCTGCGCTCTCATTGAGAAACAAGTCCGCATCGTCGTCCTTGGCTTCGATGACGGTCTCAACAGCCTCCTCCCCTACTTTCTGGGCGATCTTATTGATCCCCCCCTGGAACAGGGATACCACATAGCTGCCTTTGCCTTCCCCCCTGTCGGCTTCCTGCTGACGACCTGAAATCACAGCTTCCAGCTGCTCGAGGAACGCCAGCTCGTTCTTGTTGTCCTCTTCCCAGCAGGTGTCCGTACCCCTGTGGCAAACAGGCCCGGCGGGACGGGCTTTAATCAACAGGGTGTCCCGGTCACAGTCCAGTAAGACCTCCACCAACCTGAGGTAATTCCCGCTTTCTTCCCCCTTGGTCCAGATCCGGTCCTTGCTTCGGCTGTAAAAAGTTACCATGCCAGAGGTCCGGGTCATGGTGAGCGCTTCCTGGTTCATATACCCCAGCATGAGTACCACACGGGTATCCGCATCCTGCACAATGGCCGGGACGAGGCCGTTTCCTTTTTCAAAATCGATCTTTTCCATGGTTCTTGGTTCTTTTTAGATTCGCATCGGGATACCCCGGCTTTTGAGGTATTTTTTCAATTCGGGGATGGGGATTTCGTTAAAGTGGAACACACTGGCGGCAAGTGCCGCGTCTGCCCTGCCTTCCAGGAAGGTATCCGCAAAGTGGGCCATGGTACCGGCGCCTCCGGAGGCAATGACCGGGATGTTTACCAGTTCTGACATCCTGCAAAGGGCCTCATTGGCGAAGCCCCCTTTGGTCCCGTC
>JAWWDW010000071.1:0-7394 GCA_033719735.1 Robiginitalea sp.
ATCCCAATATGAAGCAGGGTCCCGGAATAAAAGGACTCAAATTCCATGGTGGCTTTGTCGGTTTCGATCTCCGCGAGGATATCGCCTTCCTCAACGGCATCTCCCACCTTTTTGAGCCAGGATGCCACCGTACCTTCTTCCATGGTATCGCTAAGGCGGGGCATGGTTACGATTTCCACACCTTCCGGAACCTCCGCAGCGCCTGCTCCAGAGCCGGTGGCTGTGGCATCGGCCTGAGAATCCTTCGGTTCATCCGCTTCCGCACCGCTGTCGGTAGTTGCCTGTCCGTCAAGCAGGCCGGAGATATCTTCCCCTTCCTCTCCGATAATCGCCAGCAGGGCATCCACGGGGGCGCCCTCCCCTTCAGGGATTCCGATATGAAGCAGGGTCCCTTCATGGAAGGATTCAAATTCCATGGTTGCCTTGTCGGTTTCTATTTCCGCAAGGATGTCCCCTTCCTCGACGTTATCCCCCACATTCTTGAGCCATTTTGCCACGGTACCTTCTTCCATGGTATCGCTCAATCGGGGCATAGTGATAATCTCAGCCATCTGACTAGTTGTTATGGTTTGTGTTGCAGGAAGGGATAGTCTTCCTGCTCGTAAACGACATCGTACATTTGTTCTTTGGGCGGATAGGGTGATTCTTCAGCGAACTTCTCACATTCCTTTACCCGGTCCTTTACCCGGTTGTCTATCTCCTTCAGCTCCGCTTCCGTCGCGTATTTTTTCTCCAGTATTACCTCCCGGACCTTCGTGATAGGGTCGATCTTTTTATATTCCTCCACCTCATCCTTGGTCCGATAGTGTTGCGCATCCGACATGGAATGCCCTCGATACCGGTAGGTCTTCGCTTCCAGGAAGGTAGGGCCTCCCCCCTTCCGGGCCCTTTCGATTGCTTTGTGGACCTCTTTGGCAACGGCTACCGGATCCATTCCGTCCACAGGGCCACAAGGCATTTCATAGCCCAGCCCCAGTTTCCAGATATCCGTGGTATGGGCCGTTCTGGCAACGGAGGTACCCATGGCATATCCGTTGTTCTCACAGATAAACACCACGGGCAACTGCCAGAGCATCGCCAGGTTGAACGCCTCGTGGAGGCTCCCCTGTCGGACAGCCCCATCCCCCATATAGCAAAGGGTTACCGCATCCCGACCAAAATATTTATCGGCAAAGGCGAGTCCGGCTCCCAGGGGGATTTGCCCCCCGACGATCCCGTGACCCCCGTAGAACGAGAGTGCCTTGGAAAAGAGATGGATGGACCCCCCCAACCCTTTGGAAGTACCGGTAACCTTGCCGTAGAGTTCCGCCATCACGCGCTTGGGGTCCTCTCCCATGCCTATAGGCTGTACATGGTTCCGGTAGGCGGTGATCATTCGGTCCTTTCCGAGCTCCATGGCGTGAAGGGAACCAGCGAGGACGGCCTCCTGTCCGTTGTAGAGGTGGAGAAAGCCCCGTACCTTTTGCTGAATATAGACGGCAGCCAGTTTGTCCTCAAACTTGCGCCAGAAAAGCATCTCTTCATACCAATTCAGATATACTTCTTTCGTGATTTTTTTCATGAAGGCCTGTTTACTGTCAGTGTCCGCAAAGAAACAGGGATGCATGTTGCCTGTTTCCCCAAAGGTGAAGAGCAAAAATACACATTAAATCATTCCCGAAAAAAAATTGGAACCCAAAGACCCCAGAGGCTGAAAACATCAAGGTCCTCAGGTTAAAAAACTTCCGTCAAAGCCCAGTGGTAAAAGGGATGCGACGGAGGGACACTCATAGACCACGCCGGCCTCCCCCTGCATCAAAATGCGAATCGGACGGCCCTGCCGGGCCTCGTATTCCAGCATGGATTGCCTGCAGTTGCCGCAAGGGGCGGCTGGTATTCTGAGCCTGGCCACCCTGCCGGTTGCGGTGATGGCTATGCTTTTGATGGGAATATCCGGGAACCGGGCTCCGGCCTGGAAAACGGCAACCCTTTCGGCACAGAGGCCAGAGGGGAAGGATGCGTTCTCCTGGTTGCTGCCGATGATAAGCTCACCGGATTCCAGCAGCAGCGCTGCCCCAACCTTAAATCCGGAATACGGGGCATAGGCCCCTGCCTGGGCCTCCCTTGCCTTTATCAACAGGTTCCGGTCTTCCTGAGAAAGTTCCTCCTCGGAACCATATTCAATCAGGTCAAATCCTACACGTCGTTTTTCCACGCTTAAAGATACGCCAATTGGAAGAATCTGTACGGGCACAAAAAAACCTGCGCAGGGCAGGTTTGAAAATCGTATGCCAGACCGGTGCAGGTCAGTCGTTATAGAATTGCTCCCCGAAGTTGAAGGTAAGGGAAAACCGGAGGGTATTCTCCAGGGGGTTTCTAACCTGTGCCGTGGAAAAGAGGTATGACAAATCAATCTGGGCATTGTTATAGCGGAAGCCGGCGCCCAGGCTGAAGAATTTCCGGAACCCCTTCTCTTCGCTCTCGTTGAAGTATCCCGCCCGGAGCATAAAGGCTTCCCTGAAAATATATTCTGCCCCCAGTGCCCAGGTAATCTCCTTTAATTCCTCACTGAAGCCGTCCGGAGCATCCCCGAAAGACTTGAACATCCCTTCAAACCATCCGATCTGCTGGTATTCCTCATTGTCGCTGGCGTCGATGACACCATCCCCGTTAAAATCCTGGGGGGTGGGGACCAGCAATTTATTGAACTCGGTACGCAGGGAGAGTACATTGTCGAAATCGAAAATAAAGTCAAACCCCCCGCCAAGGCCCAGGTTGGTCGGGATGAAGTTTTCCTGTCCGGCATCGTCGTACTGGATCTTCGGCCCAATATTGGAAACGTTAAACCCCCAGACCCAACGACCGTCAAACTTGTTATAGGCTTTCTCCCTGCCGCGGTAATAGCCCCCGATATCCACCGCAAAGGTATTCCCATCCTGAACTGCATTGCCGAGTTGCGGGATCTCCAGGTTGGAACTGATAAAGCGCCCGGTAATCCCCATTGAGAAAACGTCGCTCAGCTTCAGGGCATAGGATCCGTCAATGGCCAGTTCGTTGGGCTTTACAAGGACCCCTTCTTCTATAAAGGAATTACGCAGTTCAATTTCTCCCAGCGTAAAGTAGCGGATGGAGACCGCGAAGGCGCTTCGTTCGTTTATTTTGTTGAAATAGCTCCCGTTGAGCAGGGCGATATCCGTGATGATGCTCTCCAGATAGGGAGTATAGCTGATCCCGATCCCTGATTTTCGTTCTGCAAAAGCGTATTTGGACTGGTTCCACTGCTGGGCAAAAACATCCGTGGAACTGGCAACCCCGATATCCCCCATGGCAGATGACCGGGCATCTGCAGCAATGGTAAGGAAGGGCACAGCGGTGGTAATGACTCGCTCCCCGCTTTGCGCAATGACGGTTGCCGTAATAAACATCAAAAGGACAAAACTTAATTTCTTCATTGGTGTAGCGTATATCTTTTAGGCACTGCCAAAGGGAAATGCCGCGCATACCCGTGCGGGTATTCCACATATTCAATGGTAACGGCATTTTAACAAATATCTTGTGTAAGCTGTCCAGATTTCGACAACTTCGCCCCCTTCTTCGTTTAAGCCCGCGGCCGGGACCCTCTCAAGGGGATGCCTCCCGGCCCTGCCGGATACTTCAACCCGTGGTTTTATTAGGAGCCAGATTCTGCAGGTGCGGGATTTAAAAATCCCTCTTACCTATACTAGATTACCGAAATCCCCGTTATGAATGCAAACCTGCCTGTCCCGGTTCTGACGGAAGACGCGCAGTTTTTGATAAGTGTGTAAAATATTATGGGTTTTTGCCCGTTTAATTAGCCGAATAGCAACAATTTTTAAACCGACTGAAGGCCTTTCCGGCCCGATCTGAAACCTAAGTCCTAAATACAGATGAAACAAACACGTATCAGCGCATTCGTAACGGCAGCCCTCGTGATTGGGTCCCTGAGCATGCAAAGTTGCAAGAAGTCCTCAGGATCCAAAAACATATCCAGGGCAACCGGATGGAAAATAAATGCCAAGGAAGGTGGTTTTCAATACAATTCCGACTTCAAGGAACAGGAAACGGCCCCAGGGCTTGTTTTTGTTGAGGGAGGTACTTTCACCAAGGGGAAGGTACAGGATGACGTAATGCACGATTGGAACAACACCCCCACCACCCAGCACGTTCAGTCTTTCTATATGGACGAAACCGAGGTCACCAATGTCATGTACCTGGAGTACCTCGATTACCTCAAAAAGGTATATCCCCCGGAAGACCCGAACTATACCAACATCTACGTCGGGGCGCTGCCCGACACCCTGGTTTGGAGGAACCGCCTTGGGTACAACGAAACCATGACCAACAACTACCTTCGCCATCCCGCCTATGCCGAATACCCGGTAGTGGGTGTAAACTGGGTACAGGCCACCCAATTTGCCGAATGGCGTACGGACCGGGTAAATGAAGCCATGCTTGAGCGTGAAGGTTACCTGGCCGAAGATGTGAAATACCGTGCCATGAACGGGGAAATCGGAGGGGCTTTCAGCACAGAGTCGTACCTGAACAACCCGAAATCAGTATACGGGGGTCAGATCGATACCTTGGTAGGTAAAAAACAAAAGGACTCTGTTCCCACCTTTGCCAAAAGGAGTAGCGGCGTGATCATGCCGGCCTACAGGCTTCCCACGGAAACCGAATGGGAATACGCTGCCCAGGCCCTGGTAGGGACCCGGGAGTACAACAACTACCGGGGTCGTAAAAAATATCCCTGGGAAGGAGACTACACCAGGAATGGCCAGCGCGTAGGTCGCGGGGACCAGCTGGCCAACTTCAAACAAGGTAAAGGAGATTACGGCGGAATCGCCGGATGGTCGGATGATGGAGCGGACATCACTGCCCCGGTTAAGTCCTACAAGCCGAACGACCATGGCCTGTACGATATGGCCGGGAACGTGGCCGAATGGGTGGCCGATGTCTACCGCCCAATCGTGGATGATGAGATCAGCGATTTCAACTACTACCGCGGAAACATCTTTATGAAAAAGGCTATCGCCGAGGACGGGAAGGTGAAGGTATTGCCCGAGGGAGAAATTGTCTATGACACCCTGCCGAATGGAAAGATCGTGGCTGTGAACCTCCCCGGGGAAGTAGAAATGGTGGCTGTGGACGAGGAAGACACCTACCTGCGCACCAACTTCTCCAAAAGTGACAACCGCGGATACAGGGACGGGGATCCGGGATCCTCACGTTTCTTCGATCGCTTCGCCGATGAGCAGGAAGAAGGCAGTGCCATGTACAACAGTCCAAGGCACCGCGTAGAAAGGGATGAAGAAGGAAACCTCATCCGTGAATACGACAAGAGCAACTATCGCACAACCCTGATCAACGACGAGGTAAGGGTCTACAAAGGAGGCTCCTGGAGGGACCGTGCCTACTGGCTGGATCCGGCCCAACGGAGATACCTGCCCCAATACATGGCAACGGACTACATCGGTTTCCGGTGTGCGATGTCCCGTGTGGGATCCAAATCCAAAGGAAAGAACAAGACAGTACGCGGGAAAAAAGTGAGAAAATAAGATCCGCAACGCTGTTAGAAAGCCCTGACTATTCGGTCAGGGCTTTTTATATTTACACCCATGAGCATTGCAGAGATCTATTCCCTTTTCCTGAAGCACCCCAGGATTTGTACCGATAGCCGGAAGATTGTCCCGGGAAGCCTGTTCTTCGCCCTGAAAGGCCCGAATTTCAATGGGAACGCCTACGCCGCAGAAGCCCTTGAAAAGGGGGCTGCCTACGTAATTGTGGATGAAGCGGAATTCGCAGCCAATGATCGGTGTATTCTGGTTGGGGACGCCCTCAAATGCCTGCAGGAGCTGGGCACCCATCACCGGCGTCAGTCGGAAGCCACAATTATAGCGCTGACTGGCAGCAACGGGAAGACCACGACCAAGGAACTCATCTCCCGCGTCCTGAACCGCAAATACAAAACCCTGAGTACCGAGGGAAACCTGAACAATCACATCGGGGTACCCCTGACCTTGCTCAGGCTCGAAAAGGAAACCGAAATGGCCGTAATCGAAATGGGAGCCAACCACCAGGGCGAGATCGCTTTTCTAAGCCGGTTGGCTGAGCCCGATTACGGGTATATCACCAATTTTGGCAAAGCGCACCTGGAAGGATTCGGGGGCGTTGAAGGTGTTATCAAGGGCAAAAGTGAACTGTACGAATACCTCCTGGGTGCAGGCAGGCATGTACTGATGAATGCCGACGACCCGATTCAACGGGAAAAACTACAGGGCTACCACAAGAAGATCGGCTTCAGCACCTCAGACCCGGACTTTTTCCAAATCGAGGACCTTGGGGCAACTCCCTACGTAACCCTTCGGGTGGAGGGCGTTACCATCCAAACACAACTCAGCGGCGCCTATAATTTCCCCAACTGTGCCATTGCGGTCCTTGCAGGTAACGTCTTCGATGTCCCCCTTTCGGACATCAAGGAAGCCCTGGAGGGGTACGTACCGGAAAACAACCGGTCTCAGTTGATCCATAAGAACGACCTGGAGATCATCCTGGATGCCTACAACGCCAATCCGAGCAGTATGGAAGTGGCCCTGCGCCACCTGGCCGGTTTAAAGACTGAAGGGAAAATAGCCATCCTGGGGGATATGTTTGAACTGGGGGAGGATTCCGAAAAGGAACACCAGGCCATTGCCGACCTGAGTGCTTCCCTGGGGATTGAGGACCTCTTTCTGGTGGGCGAGGCGTTTTCCGGGATACGAACGGAGGCAAAACAGTTCAGGACCTTTGAGGACCTGGCTGATTTCCTTAAAGCGCATCCCATAGAAGGCCCTGCCACCCTGCTGATCAAAGCTTCCCGGGGAATGGCCCTGGAACGCGTGCTGGAACACCTCTAAGGGTCCGAAAAAACCAATCCCGTCCAATTTTCGATCCACCCTTTTTTAAACGGGCATTTTTTCCGATCTTGCGCTGCCCTAAGGGATATTAGCTCAGTTGGTTTAGAGCGCTGTCTTGACAGGGCAGAGGTCACTGGTTCGAATCCAGTATATCCCACATCAAGCAGAAAATCCGCAACGCTCAAGTTGCGGATTTTTTTTATTCCGGACCGCATCAAATTTATTTGGTTGCGGGGAGGAATGAAAAAATCGAAACAATTCGCACTGGCGAATTGTTGATTTTCTATTTGCAGTAGCGGAATGCATCTGGATCATCCCGCTTCAGCGGGATAATCCTGTTGACAAATGCCTTCATCCTAATTTGAATGGGGGCTACCTCGAAGCAAGCCAAACGTGTTTGAGCTTGTGGAGGAAGAATGAAAAACAACACTCCGGTATTGCCGGAGTGTGTTTTCTAGTTGCAGAAGCGGAATCCATCTGGATCACGCCACAGGCGTAATC
>JAWWDW010000072.1:0-7386 GCA_033719735.1 Robiginitalea sp.
ACTCAGGATGTTCTTCTCCACGCTGAGTTTCCGGAATACGGAAGCCTCCTGGGCCAGGTACCCAATGCCGTACTGGGCCCGTTTGTACATGGGGAACTGGGTGATTTCGGTAGCGTCCAGGTAGATGTTCCCCCCATTTGGCTTGATCAGGCCCACGATCATGTAGAACGAGGTGGTCTTCCCGGCCCCGTTCGGACCCAACAGACCCACAATCTCGCCCTGGTTTACTTCCAGGGAAATCCCCTTGACCACCTTGCGGCCCCGGTAGGATTTCATGATATTTTCAGCCCTTAATTGCATGGTTGACTCCCCAAAACTAAGGCTTTTGGGGTGGCGGAAAAAGGAATTAAGCTAAATTTAACCCTGCTGCTCCAGGGCTTCCCAAAATTCATAGGCCCTTCTCAGGTGGGGGATTACGATGGTTCCGCCAATGAGGGTAGCGATCCCCAGGGTCTCCATCACCTCTTCTTTGGTAACCTTGTGCTCGTAAAGGGTCTGCAGGTGGTAGCGGATGCAGTCATCGCAGCGCAGTACGGCTGAGGCTACCAACCCCAACAGTTCCTTTGTTTTTACATCCAGGGCCCCCGGGAGGTAGGCATTGGTATCCAGGTTGAACAGGCGCTTGATCAGTTTGCTGTTTTCACCGAGGATCTTGTCGTTCATTTTTGAACGGTACGCGTTAAAGGATTCAACGGGATTCTCCATTCTTTCTGGCTTTTTTTGCTTCCCTTTTCAGGACCACACTTGATATGTATATACTCACCTGGTAGAGCAGTAACACAGGGACGGCCACGATGATCTGGCTGGCCACATCCGGGGGGGTAATCACGGCTGAAAGCGTAAGGACCACCACCAGGGCAATTTTTCGGTATTTCCTGAGGATCTCCGGGGTCACCAGCCCCACCTTGGTCAGGAAGAAGATGATGATGGGCAGCTCGAACATGATCCCGCAGGCGATCACGGAGGCCCGGACCGTGGAGATAAAGGAGGAGATATCGATTTCGTTCAGTACCTCTTTGCTTACCTGGTAGGTCCCGAGGAAGTTGATGGAAAGGGGTGCAACCACGTAGTAGCCAAACAGGACCCCCATAAAAAACAAAAGGGATGCCACCAGGATGAATCCCCTGGAGTACTTCCGCTCCTTCTCGTACATCCCGGGGCTGATGAATTTCCACATTTCGTACAGCACATACGGGAAACCAACGATGAACCCGGCCCAAATCGAGGTCCAGATGTGGGCGGAGAACTGTCCTGCCATGGTCCGGTTTTGGATGGTAAACGGCAATTCATCGGCACAGAAGGCCGAATCCAGGCCAATACGCGTCGCGATATCGCAAAAGAGGCGGTAGGTGGGAAAACTCATCTTCTTGGGGCCGAAAATGATGGTGTCGAAGATGAAATCCTTCATCAGGAATGCCACAACCCCGATAATGACAATGGCCATGGTGGAGCGGATCAGGTGCCAGCGAAGCTCTTCCAAATGGTCCAGGAAGGACATTTCATTTGGGTCCTTTTTCACTTTTGCCATCAGAGTATACCTTCTTTCATAAGATTGTGAATGTGGACCACACCCCTGTACTGGTCCCCCTCCAGGGCGAGCAGCTGGGAGATGTCATTGTCCTGCATCTTTTTAAGGGCCTTGATAGCCAGGACGTCCACCCCGATGGTCTTGGGGTTGGAAGTCATGATATCCCGGGCCTGCAGCCCGCTGATGTTGTCGTATTTGTTGAGCATCCTCCGGATATCCCCGTCGGTGATCACCCCCACGATCCGATCCCCGTCCAGCACGGCCGTTACCCCGAGCATTTTTTCGGAGATTTCCACAATGGCATCTTTCACCGGGGTTTCCATCCGGACCTGCGGGACCTGGTTCTGGGCTGCGATATCCCCCACCCGGAGGTACAGTTTTTTCCCCAGGGTACCCCCCGGGTGATACCGGGCAAAATCCTGGTCGCTGAAACCACGGAGTTTCAGCAGGCAAATGGCCAGGGCATCGCCCATCACCAATTGGGCCGTGGTGCTCGTGGTCGGGGCCAGGTTGTTGGGACAGGCCTCTTTTTCCACGAAGGTGTTCAGGGTAAAATCGGCTTTTTCGGCCAGAAAGGATTCGGGGTTCCCCGTCATCCCGATCAGCAGGTTCGACCCCTGTTTGATCAGGGGCACGAGCATCTTGATCTCTGGGGTATTCCCGCTTTTGGATATGCAGATGACGACATCGTTTTTTTGGATGGTCCCCAAATCCCCGTGGATTGCATCCGCGGCGTGCATAAAAATTGCGGGGGTGCCCGTCGAATTCAGGGTGGCCACGATTTTGGAGGCGATGATCGCACTTTTCCCGATGCCGCTGATTACAACCCTCCCCTCCGATTTCAGGATGCATTCCACGGTTTGGGCGAAATCCTGGCTGAGCAGGCTGGCCAGGTTCCGGATCGCCGCTGCTTCCGAGGCGATCGTTTCCCGTGCTATTTCCAATATAGCGTTACTGTCCTTCAAGGTTTTGCAAGAATTAACAACCGTGCATCGGTTTCCTAAAATAGCCTTAAAACTGGCTTTCGTTCTAAAAGAATATGCTATCTTTAAGAAAACAAAATTACACAAACTAATTCTAAAGAATCCCAAACTACACTCTTTTCCCAACCGGGCCGCGCTTTTTTGCCGATAAGCTCTTCAACTGCCCGGGGAAGTTCCTCCGGCCCTGAAACGGAGGTTGCAATAATTGATCTGAAGAATGATAATGAAGGATATTGATTTAAAGGCTTCTCTGAAGAAATATTTTGGTTTCTCCACATTTAAAGGCCTGCAGGAAGATGTGATAAAGAACATCCTGGGACACAAGAATACCTTTGTAATAATGCCTACCGGGGGCGGGAAATCCTTATGCTACCAGTTACCTGCCCTTATCGAGGACGGCACGGCTATCGTGGTATCGCCCCTTATCGCCCTGATGAAAAACCAGGTGGATGCCATCCGGGGGGTCTCGGACAACCAGGGTACGGCCCATGTGCTGAATAGCTCCCTGACCAAAAATGAAGTCCGGAAGGTGAAGGAGGATATCACCGAAGGCATCACCAAATTGCTGTATGTCGCGCCGGAATCCCTCACCAAGAAAGAATACGTGGAATTCCTCCAGGGGGTCAACCTCTCCTTTGTGGCCATTGACGAAGCCCACTGTATTTCAGAGTGGGGACACGATTTCCGACCGGAATACCGGAACCTCAGGTCCATCATCGACCGCCTTGGAGACGACATCCCCATTATCGCCCTTACCGCCACGGCCACGCCGAAGGTGCAGGAAGACATCCTTAAAAACCTGGGGATCCCCGATGCCCGGGTATTCAAAGCCTCCTTCAACCGCCCCAACCTTTTTTACGAGGTACGGCCCAAGACCAAGGAAGTGGATGCCGACATAATCCGCTTTGTAAAAAAGAATGCGGGCAAGTCCGGGATCATCTACTGCCTGAGCAGAAAGCGGGTGGAACAACTCGCACAGGTGCTGCAGGTCAATGGCATCTCGGCGGTACCCTATCATGCCGGGTTCGACGCCAAAACCCGTTCCAAATACCAGGACATGTTCCTGATGGAGGAAGTGGATGTGGTAGTGGCCACCATTGCTTTTGGGATGGGCATCGACAAACCCGATGTCAGGTATGTGATCCACCACGACATTCCCAAAAGCATCGAAAGTTATTATCAGGAAACGGGCCGCGCCGGACGGGATGGGGGAGAAGGCCATTGCCTCGCCTTCTATTCCTACAAGGATGTGGAAAAGCTCGAGAAGTTTATGGCGGGCAAACCTGTTGCCGAACAGGAAATAGGGAATGCCCTGCTGCAGGAGATCGTCGCCTATGCGGAAACCTCCATGTCGCGGCGGAAATTCATCCTGCATTACTTCGGGGAAGAATTCGATGAGGTCAACGGGGATGGGGCCAAAATGGACGATAATGCGCGAAACCCCAAGCCCAAGGAAGAGGCCGGCCAGCAGGTGGTCAAACTGCTGAAGGTCGTTCAGGGGACCAGCGAGAAGTTCAAATCCAAGGAAATCGTCCTGACGCTTCTGGGAAAGACCAACGCGCTGACAGCTTCCCACAAGACCGATGAAAAACCGTTTTTCGGGATAGGGAAGGACAAAGACAAGCACTACTGGATGGCCCTGATCCGACAGGTATTGGTGGCCGGGCTATTGCGCAAGGAGATTGAACAATACGGCATCCTGCACCTGACCGAAGCCGGGGAGGCGTTTTTGAAGGCCCCGGAGTCCTTTATGATGACCAAGGACCACATATACCACGCAGATATGGATAGCGGGTCGGGCGGCGCCGGTGCCGGCAGGGGAGGTGTTGCAGATGAGACCCTGTTGAAGATGCTGAAGGATCTGCGCAGGAAGCAGGCCCATACGCTGGAAATCCCCCCCTATGTGATCTTCCAGGACCCTTCCCTGGAGGACATGGCACTTAAATACCCCGTTAGCATGGAGGAACTCACAAACGTCTATGGGGTAGGGGAAGGCAAAGCCCGCAAATACGGAAAACCATTCCTGGAACTGATCGGCCGGTATGTGGAAGAGAACGACATTACCAGGCCCGAGGACCTGGTCGTCAAAAGTACGGGCGCCAACTCCGGATTGAAGCTCTATATCATCCAAAACGTGGACCGCAAACTCCCCCTGGACGATATCGCCGCCGCAAAGGGCCTGGAATTGCCCGAACTGGTCAAGGAAATGGAGCAAATTGTCTTCAGCGGCACCCGGTTGGACCTGGGCTATTACATCGATGACATCCTGGATGAGGACCAACAGGAGGAGATCCACGAGTACTTTTTGGAATCTGAAACCGATAACATCGAGGAAGCCCAGCGGGAATTCGACGGGGAGTACGAGGATGAGGAACTCAGGTTATACCGGCTCAAATTCATGAGTGAAGTGGCCAACTGAGCCGCTACGGCATAAAAAAACCCGGCCACAAAGCCGGGTTTTTTACTAAACGGGATTATTTACTGGAGTTGGCCCGTAGTCAGCAGGGCCATGATCACCCCGAAGTAGAGGATCCCCAACACCAGCATGACCAGGGAGAGCCCTAACCCAATGTAAGACAGGGTCCTCGAAGTCTTGATGTTTTCGTATCCCGAGTACCGCTGCGGATCCTCCCGGTAAAGGTTTTCCGCCTTCTTGGCGCTGGAGAGGCCGATGATACTGAAGATGGCCGCAAACGGGCCACAGCATACCAGGGCCCCGACAATGGAGATGATCCCCATGGTCATGGCCGTACTCGCACCGGGTAGCGGTTCCTGTCTCATGATCACGCGGGTTTACAGGTTTATTGGGACCATTGTTCACTCATTTCCTGTACCTGCTCCATGTAGGCCTCCCAACCTCCCATCTGGTAGATGTTGTAGACACTTAGGAGGAAATACAGCAGGCCGATCACGATCCCTACGATGGCCACGATCTTGGCGGTCTTCAGCTGGCTGTAGTTGGAATACAACTCGGGATTGGCCATATAGGTCTTTTCGTCATTCCTGAGGATAAAAAAGGCAACCGTCGCCAGCAAGGCCCCCGGCAATCCTGCGAAACAACAACACAGGAATGAAAGGATGGCCAATACCAGGGCCAGTGTTACGTTGGGTAATTTTTGTTGTTCCATGGGTGGTCTTTAGTTGATTATTTTGATAAAAAAGTTGATCAGGATTGCCCCTACGGTGGTCCCGGCAAGGATCATGGTGATGGCATTGGCCCGCCTGAAGGCGAAAAACCGGTTCAGGGCGAGAAAGCCAAAGAGGGCCATCATGGGAAACAGCGCGGGATACATCAGAAACGAGGCTGCGAAATCCCCTTTGAGCAACAGGGCTATGGAGCGTTGCAGGCCGCAACCCGGGCAATCGACCCCGAATACCTGTTTGCTGATGCAGGGCAACATGTGTTTTTCGGAAAGCAGCCAGAGCAGGAAGGGAAACTTCATGAGCAGCAACGTGGGTTCATACCCCGAAAATTACTATTATTTTTGAGCAATGAAAATAAAACGCGGTTTTTATTACAGCGCGGTCCTGGGAGGGGCAACCCTGTTGATTTCCTCCTCCGCCTTCGGGGTACCCGAATTTGCACTGGCCCTTGGGATTATCCTGTTGATGGCTGGTTTATACGGGTTGACCCTGGGCAGCACAGCCGCCACCACCGGGGAAAATGAGACGCATGAAGAAATTCAGGACAGGAGACCGGGTTCAGCTGATCGATGAGCTTACCGGGGGGGTGGTTTTGGAAGTGGAAGGCCAGATCCTGAGGATACGGACCGAAGATGGCTTTGAAATCGAGGTGCCTATGGCCGAAGTAGTCCATCTTCCGGACAGGGGGGCGTTGCCTTTGGATGTACCCGGGTTTTCCGGGCTCGCCAAAGAAGAAGAAAAACCCCGCAGGCGCAGCGAAAGGGGATCCCGAAAGGAACGGCAGAACCCGCCCATGGTGGTGGATTTGCACATCGAAAAACTCCTGTCCGATACCCGGGGGATGACCACTTTTGATATGCTGAACTACCAGATGGATACCGCCCGGAGGCAGCTTGAATTCGCCATGCGAAAGCGTATTCAGCGTGTGGTATTCATCCACGGAGTGGGGGAGGGGGTGCTAAAGGAAGAGCTGCGCACGCTTTTTCGACGGTACGATGACCTCAGGGTTGGGGATGCGGATTACCGCAAATACGGTATGGGTGCCACGGAAGTATACATCCCCCAGTCGAATTTCCGCTAGTTGGAGGTCTGAAGCGTCCCGAACTCCTCCACAGTGAGATTGGTGAGTCGTTCTCCTGCCTGGTTGACAAAGGATACGTCCTTAAACCATATCCGGTGTTCGAACAGGGTGGTATCACTCGCATTCCGAGAAGTGAAGATATATACCGTACCGGTCTCTGCCGGGATTTCCTCCACCACCGACGGTACCACCGGGGGGATGGGGTCACAAAAATAAGCATCGCTTACATCCTCCGATAAAATGCGATAGATCAGTTGGGACTGCCCGGGAATCGGGCTCTCCAGGGTATCCCCGGAAACCTCGTTTTGCAACAGACCGGACTGAAGGTCGAGGATCAGTGCCTCCGATTCTTTCAATTTAAAAAGCAAGGTGGTCTGTGTGGTAGCCGTCCCACAGAAATCAAGGGCCTCGTCGTCGAAGTCGATGGCTTCTATCTGTAGCTCCCCGTCGGAACAGGCAAGCATGCTGATACATACCAGGAAAAACAGGAGATTTTTCACAGGGTCAAAGGTACACGAAAGCAGCGAAATTGTCCCAAAGTTCCAACCGATTTTGGGCCCGTTTAGGGGAAACGGTTATTTTTGGAGCATTCTTAACAGGGTTTATGAAACAGGTATATCTGGACAATGCGGCAACCACCCCGCTCAGGG
>JAWWDW010000073.1:0-7369 GCA_033719735.1 Robiginitalea sp.
ATACTGGGTAAACGAAATGCCTGAGGCGTAGGGGACCTGTTTGTCGTCTTCGTCCGGGCTATAATTGCTGGTCCGGGTCCTGTAGTCGGGGATTTCGTCATCGCTCAGGTACTCGTCGATGTTGATGTCTTCGGTATCGATCACTTCGTTCTCCCCCGAGTCAAAAGTATCCTCAAAATCATCCCCCGCATTTTCGGAATCCTCCTTTCCCGATTCCAGGGCCGGATTTTCTTCCAGTTCCTGTTTCATCCGCTGTTCAAACGCCTGGGTAGGCAATTGAATCAGTTTCATCAACTGAATCTGTTGCGGAGACAGTTTTTGGGAAAGTTTGAACTGCAGGTGTTGTTTGAGCATAGATATTCGGGGTCTGAGGGCAACAGCCGCTTAAAATTACGTATTTCCCTTTAAAACTCGGCGTTCTGCGGGGTACGGGGAAACGGAATCACATCCCGGATATTCCCCATGCCGGTGGCAAACTGCACAAGCCTTTCAAAACCGAGCCCGAACCCGCTGTGGACGGCAGTCCCAAACCGGCGAAGGTCAAGATACCACCAAAGCTCTTTTTCATCCACCCCGAGTTGCTCCATCTTCCCACGGAGCACGTCCAGGCGTTCTTCCCTCTGAGAGCCCCCCACAATTTCCCCGATTCCTGGGAAGAGGATGTCCATGGCCCGAACCGTTTGTCCGTCCTCGTTCAAACGCATGTAGAATGCCTTTATCTGGGCGGGGTAGTTGAAGAGGATTACCGGGCAGTTGAAATGTTTTTCCACCAGGTAACGCTCGTGTTCACTCTGCAGGTCAGCCCCCCAGGCATCGATCGGGAACTTGAATTTCTTTTTCTTGTTGGGCTTGCTGTTTCTCAGGATTTCGATCGCTTCGGTATAGGTAACCCTTTTGAAAGGCTGGTCCGTTACAAAACGGAGCTTCTCGGTCAGGGCCATGGGGCTTCGCTCTGCCTGGGGTTTGGTTTTTTCTTCGTCCAGCAGCCTTTTTTCAAGGAATTCAAGGTCTTCCCTGCAATGCTCCAGGATATACCGGATGACTTCCTGAATGAAATCCTCTGCCAGGTCCATGTTGGCGTCCAGGTCGTAGAAGGCCATTTCGGGCTCGATCATCCAGAACTCTGAGAGGTGGCGGGAGGTATTGGAGTTTTCTGCCCGAAAGGTAGGCCCAAAGGTGTATACCTTTCCCAGGCCCATGGCATAGGCTTCTGCCTCCAGCTGCCCGGATACGGTCAGGTTGGTTTCCTTTCCAAAGAAGTCCTGGCTGAAATCCACGGACCCGTCCTCCGCCTGTGGCGGGTTTTGCGGATCCAGGGTGGTGACCCGGAACATCTCTCCGGCCCCTTCTGCGTCGGATCCGGTGATGATGGGGGCATGGAAATAATAAAACCCCCGGTTCACAAAATACTGGTGTACGGCAAAGGCAAGTGCAGAACGGACCCGCATGACGGCCCCAAACGTATTGGTGCGTACCCTCAAGTGTGCCTGCTCCCTGAGGAATTCCATGGTGTGTTTTTTGGGCTGGATGGGATACTTTTCCGGGTTTGCCTCACCCAGGACCTGCAGCTCTTTTACCTGAATTTCCACCTTTTGTCCGCGTCCCTGGCTTTCTACAAGGGTTCCCCTGATCTGGAGGGCCGCCCCTGTCGTTATGCGTTTCAGGTCGTCTTCTGCCATGGTTTCAAAGGCAACCACGCACTGCAGGTTATGCAGGGTGGAACCGTCATTGAGGGCGATAAAACGATTGCTTCTGAAGGTGCGAACCCATCCGCAGACCTGAACTTCCTGCAGCAATTTCGGATCGGCCAGCAAGGATTTTATAGGAGTCGTTTTCATGCGTTGACTTCTGTGATTTTGCGGGATAAAGATACGGTATTGATGTAAACTGCCAGCCCTGGGGAAGGGTCAAAAAAGCTTACTCCTCCCCATTTGCGGGCGGTGCCTTTTCCGAAACCTCTTCTTCTGTGAGGATGTCGATCTGTGGTTCCTTCAGGATCTTTTTATTGGCAATACTCCGCTCCAGGGATAACAGGAGGGAAGGTAGCAGGATCAGGTTGGCCAGCATGGCAAACAGGAGGGTGGCCGATACCAGGGCACCCAGGGCAACGGTTCCCCCAAAACTGGAGATCGTAAAAACCGAAAACCCGAAGAAAAGCACAATGGAGGTGTAGAACATGCTCACCCCCGTTTCCCTCAGGGAAGCGTAAACGGATTTCCGGATCCGCCAGTGGTGGGTTGCCAGTTCCTGCCGGTATTTTGCAAGGAAGTGGATGGTGTCGTCCACCGAAATCCCGAAGGCAATGCTGAATACCAGGATGGTGGAGGGCTTGATGGGAACGCCCACAAAGCCCATCACCCCGGCCGTAATCAGCAGGGGGAGCAGGTTGGGGATCAGGGAGATGAGGATCATCCGGAAGGACCTGAAAAGATAGGCCATAAAAAGGGCTATCAGGAAAATCGCCAGCCCCAGGGACAAGAGCAGGTTCCGGACCAGGTATTTTGTGCCTTTCAGGAAAAGCAGCGCTTTTCCGGTGAGGAAGACCGAATAGCGCTCGGGAGGAAATATTTTGGCGATTTCCTGTAACAGGCCAGCCTCGATGGCTTCCATCCGGTCGGTTCTCACATCCCGCATATAGGTCGTCATCCGCGCGGTCTGCCCGGTGCTGTCGACAAAATTCTTGAGCAAATTTCCATTTTCCCGGGACTTGCGGGCGATGTTGAGGATAAAATTACTTTCCTGGGTTGTGGGCAGCTGATAGTATTTCGGGATGCCGTTGTAGAAAGCCTGTTTGGAATATTTCACCAGGTTCAGGGCAGATACCGGGCGTGACAGTTCCGGGGTCTCTTCGATATAGCTGTCCAGCCGGTCCATCCGCTTCAGGGTTGCGGGCTTGAGCACCCCGTTTCGCTGGTTGGTGTTGATCACCACTTCCACGGGCATGATGCCGTCAAACTCGGATTCGAAAAAGCGAATGTCTTCAAAAAAGCCCGCATTTTTGGGCATGTCCTCTATGGGGCTCCCCGAGATTTCAATCCGGTAAATCCCAATGATGCTTGCCACCAGCAGGGCCACGGAAACGAAATAGACCGCAATCCGGTGGTCCCTTACCATGCGCTCCATCCAGTTTACAAAGGTGTCGATCCACCGCTTGTTCAGGTGCTTCAGGTGTTTGGTCTTGGGCAGTGGCATGAAGCTGTACAGGATGGGAATGATCAGCAGGGAAAGGATAAAGATCCCCAGGATGTTCAGGGAGGCCACGATCCCGAATTCGGAAAGCAGTTTGCTGTCCGTGATGATAAAGGTGGCAAACCCGGAAGCCGTGGTCACATTGGTCATCAGGGTGGCATTCCCGATCTTGGTGATCACCCGTTGCAGGGATTTGGCCTGGTTGCCGTGTTTTTTTACTTCCTGCTGGTATTTGTTGATCAGGAAGATACAGTTCGGAATGCCGATGACGATGATCACAGGCGGGATCAGGGCCGTGAGGATGGTAATTTCATAATGCAGCAGTCCGAGCGTCCCAAAGGCCCACATCACCCCAATGATCACCACGCACAGCGAGATGAAAGTGGCCCGGAAGGACCGGAAAAAAAAGAAAAATATCAGAGAGGTAACCAACAGGGCTGCCAGAATAAACGTGCCGATTTCATCGATGATATTCTGGGCATTCATGGTCCGGATATACGGCATGCCCGATACGTGTACATCCAACCCGGTCTGCGACTCAAAGTCCGCAATCAGGGTATTGAGGTCCCTTAGGACAAAATCCTTGCGGACAGAGGTGTTTACAAGGTCCTTGTCCAGGTAGGCCACCGTACGCAGGGTCTTACTCTCCTTGTTGAAGAGGAGTTTTTCGTAGAAGGGAAGTTCTTCAAAGAGCACCCTGATAAGGCTGTCCAACGATTCCTGGGACGCCACCGGAGCGTCCAGCCAGGGCTCAAGCTTGAATTCCTGTTTTTCACTATCCTTCACAAGGCGCTGCAGGTTTTCGGTAGAGAGCACAAAATCCACCTCTGGGAACGCTTCCAGTTGCCTGCTAAGAATATTCCACTGATTAAAATTTTCGGGATGAAACAAAGCAGTATCCCGAACGGCCAGCACAATGGTGTTTCCTTCCTCTCCAAACTGCGATAGGAATGCCTGATACCGAAGGTTTTCGGGGTGGTCGTCAGGCAGGAGGTTGGCCTCTGAATTGGTAAACCTCATATTTTCCCATTGGGTCGCCAGGCCTACTGTTGCGGCTGCGATGGCCAGCAGGATCAGAATCCGGTTCCTAAGGATGATTCGGGCCGTTTTTGCCCAAAATCCCTGTGTGAGTTTAGCTACCATGGGATGATTACGGCGGCAAAGGTAGAAAATCATCCCCACTGTACCCAATAAATCACTGGGCGGGAGGACATTCCCTGCCCTGGCCGGGACAAAAAGCGGATCCAGTGCCTGTGAACCACAAAAAACCTGGAAAAATAGCCAGAAAACGGTACGGATTTTCAGGCGTGCTTTGCACCCTGTCGCTGATCTAAGTCTTCCTTAACACGGCTTTTGGGGAAGATCAGATATAAAAAAAGCCCCTTTACAGAGGCTTATCAGAATAGCAACATGTCTTAAAATCAGACCTTCATGATCTCCGCTTCCTTGGCTTCGAGGATCCTGTCAACCCTGGCGGTATAGTCGTCGGTCAGTTCCTGGATGTCGATCTCAGCATTTTGTTGCAGGTCTTCGGAGACGTCCAGGGCCTTGATCTCTTTGTTGGCTTCCTGCCGGGCACTTCGCACGCTCACCTTGGCATCTTCTGCTTCGGCCTTGGCCTGCTTTACGAGTTGTTTCCGTCGTTCCTCCGTCAGGGGCGGGACGTTGATGATGACCATTTCCCCGTTGTTCATCGGGTTGAAGCCCAGGTTGGCATTCATGATGGCAGTTTCGATCTCCGGGATCATTTTCTTTTCCCAGGGCTGGACGGATATGGTCCTGCCGTCAGGGGTGTTGATGTTGGAGACCTGTGAAAGCGGGGTCATATTCCCGTAGTATTCCACCATTACAGAAGATAACATGGAGGGGTTGGCCTTTCCCGCCCGGATTTTCACCAACTCCTTTTCCAGGTGGGCAATCGCATTTTCCATACCCTCCCTGGTAGTCTGCAAAATCAAATCAACTTCTTCGTTCATAAGCCGTACGTTAAGGTGTATTCAGATCAGAGATTTACGACCGTGCCGATATTTTCACCGGCCACGATTTTCAGCAAATTTCCTTTTTTATTCATGTCAAAAACCACGATCGGCAATTCGTTTTCCTGGCTTAGGGTAAAGGCCGTGGAATCCATGACTTTGAGCCCCTTTCTGAGGACGTCTTCGAACGTGATGGTATCGAATTTTGTGGCCGACTTGTCCTTTTCCGGGTCGCTGGTATAGATGCCATCTACCCGGGTCCCTTTCAGGATCACATCGGCCTCGATCTCTATGGCCCGCAGCACAGCAGCCGAATCAGTCGTAAAGTAGGGGTTACCGGTCCCTCCTCCGAAAATAACCACCCTTCCCTTTTCAAGGTGGCGCATGGCCCGCCTGCGGATAAAGGGCTCAGCCACTTCATTGATCTTGATCGCTGATTGCAGACGGGTATCCACATCCTTGTTCTCAAGGGCGGACTGCAGGGCGAGTCCGTTGATGATCGTCGCGAGCATTCCCATGTGATCCCCCTGCACCCGGTCCATTCCCCTGCTGGCGCCGGCCACGCCCCGGAAGATGTTCCCCCCGCCAATGACGATGGCCACTTCCACGCCCCGGTCGACTACTTTTTTGATTTCCTCGGCGTAGGCATCCAGCCGGCTGGGGTCGATCCCGTATTGTTGGTCGCCCATCAGGGCTTCCCCGCTAAGTTTTAAGAGTATTCGCTTGTATTGCATGGAAATGCGCTTGAGTGCGCAACAAAAATAATCAAAATAATTTTCAGCCTGCCCCCGGAATCGGCCCTGTTTGTACAATTATTTCCTTCCATAAAAGGGGTGTCCGGTAAATTGAATAACTTGCCTGAAGATGATCAATATACTCTTTCCAATGAAACGAATGTCACTTTTTATCCTGATTGCTGCCTTCCTTTGGGGATGTGGTGCGACCCGTAACCTTCCAACTGCCTCAGAAACCCCTGTTGCCACATCACTGGACCTGGCCGGGGTGACCGATGACCGGGTACAGGTGCACCTGGACCCGGGGGCGTTTACCACGACACAGACCCGGTTCTACATCCCCAAAACCGTACCGGGGACCTATAAAAACAACGACTACGGACAATTTGTGGAAGGTTTGGTCGCCTATGACTACAAGGGAGCACCCCTGGAGGCAAACCGCGAAGGGCCCAACACATGGGTGATCCCGGATGCCAGGAACCTGGACCGCATCTCCTATTTTGTAAATGACACCTATGATACGGAGGGTAAGAACGGCAACGATGTTTTTTCCCCTGCCGGCACCAACATCCTGGAAGGGGAACACTTCATGCTGAACCTCCATGGATTTGTGGGATATTTCGAGGGCCTCCAGGAGGTGCCTTACGAGATCACCCTGAATCCGCCGGGGGGACTGAAACCGTATACTTCGCTGCCCCTGCTGAAGACGGACGGGAACCTAGCTACTTTCCGGGCCGCCCGGTATTTTGAGGTGACCGACAACCCCATCCAGGTAACCGACCAGCAGGCGGTTACCATCGACCTGGAGGACATACAGGTAAACCTGAGTGTATATTCGCCGGGCGGGCAGTCCAAGGCATCCGACTTCAAGCCCGCCATGGAGAAAATGATGAAGGCGCAGAAGGCCTTCCTCGGGGATATCGACGGGACCTCCGAGTACAACATCCTGCTCTACCTGTCCAGGATGGAGGATGACGCCAGTGGTTTTGGGGCCCTGGAGCACCATAGCTCCACGGTAGTGGTCTTCCCTGAAGGCTTCCCCATGCAAATGCTCGAGCAGCAGATGATCGATGTGGTCTCCCATGAGTTCTTCCATATTGTGACCCCCCTGAATGTGCATTCGGAGGAAATCCAGTATTTCGATTATAACCAGCCCGTCATGTCCCGGCACCTGTGGATGTACGAGGGGACCACAGAGTATTTCGCAAACCTCTTCCAGATCAGGGAGGGGTTGATTGACGAGGCGGATTTCTACCAGCGGATGACCGACAAGATCATGTATTCGCGAACCTATGACGATACCATGCCCTTCACGGAAATGAGCCGCAATGTCCTGGTAGAGCCGTATGCCGGCCAGTATGCCAATGTCTACCAGAAGGGGGCCCTTATCAACATGGCACTGGATATCCGGCTTCGGGAACTGAGCGGGGGCGAAATGGGAGTGCTGGACCTGATGAAGGAACTGATCCG
>JAWWDW010000074.1:0-7317 GCA_033719735.1 Robiginitalea sp.
CTCCTCCCTGGTGCGCTGGATTTTCTATATCAGCATTATTGAATTTACCCTGCCCCACCTGCTCTACCTGATCCCCAGCGTGCGGGACCAGGGGAATTTCGATTTTGCCAGGCGCCTTGGCATCGAGGGATGGATGATGGCCTTTACGGTCGTGCAATATACCGTGGCCCTTTATTTCATCTTCCAGTTCTACAAGCGGTACCGGGAAATCTCCGTCCTGGACGACGCCGGAAAACTGATGCAGCGCATCTTCCGTACCCGCAGAACGGTAAAGCACTATGTGATCTTCTGCCTGGGAATGGTCCTGTTGATTTTTGCCCTCTTTATCGTCGGCATGGCCCTGGATGACAACCTGGCGGCGACACTTGAATTGCAGGGGAAAGCAGAGCAAATGGACCCCCAAAAACTAAAATTGATCGTAATCGGGGTGGTGGCGCTCCTTGGGATCCTCTTCACGGCCTTTATGGGGCTGATCTATTTCCTGCTCTACGGGTTGCTGACGCGCAGGCTCAAACGGAACTACTGGGAACTAAAACGGATGGAGTCTTAGGCTTTGTTGGGCCTCCAGCGGCGCTCGCGATGGGATTCCTCGTACGCCTGCAGTTCTTTTTCCGGGATCACCTTGAGGAAGGACGGATGCTGTTCGATGGCGTATTCCAGTTTCTCGATGATCTCCTCCACGGTTTCGTTCTCGCAATCGATCTCCAGGGGTTCTTTGATGACGATACTCTGCAGGATCCCTTTCTTTTTGATAAAAATCCCCTTCTTGTCAAAGGACCTTCGGAACCCATCGATTACCACCGGCACCACGACGGGCTTGTATTTCTTGATGATATGTGCGGTTCCTTTGCGAAGAGGCTTCCAGGGAGTGGTCGTTCCCTGGGGAAAGGTAATCACCCACCCATCGGCCAGGGCCTTGCCAATGTTGCTGATATCGCTCATCTTTACCTGCCGCTTCACTTCTTTTCCGCCGGCACGCCAGGTCCGTTCAATACTGATGGATCCCGCATAGGCCAGTATCTTGGTCAGCAGGCTTTTGCTCATGGTTTCCTTGGCCGCCACATAGTACGTATTCAACTTGGGGTTCCAGAGGTAGCCGACATTTTTGATGGAATCCTCCCTTCCGGACAGGCTTGCATTGAAAACATGGAGCATGGCGACCACGTCTGCGAAATAGGTCTGGTGGTTGCTCACAAACAGGACGCCTGTTTCCGGCAGGTTCCGGATGACCTCTGACCCTTCAATTTCCAGCTTGTTGAAGCCTTTATAGCGCTGGTGCGTTACAAGACCCATAATGCGGATCAGCCATTTCTTGAGAATCAGGTAATGACCAAATGGATTTTTCTTAAAAATTCCCATGAGGGCTAAAATACAAAATTAGGACCAGAAGAGCGGCCTCAGAAGGCTTTTGATCTCGTTGAGCATCATGGCTGTGGCACCCCATACAATATGGCCCTGCAGCCGGAATGCCGGTACCTCGATATCAGTGGCATAGGAGGTCGTCATCCGGCGGGTCTCCAGGCAGGAGTCACAAAGGATATCGGCCAGGGGTACCTCGATGAGCTCGGCCACTTCACTGTCCTGTTTGCGAAACTGCGGGGTCTGCTGACAAATCCCCATGAAGGGGCTCACCTCAAACTTGCTGGGCGGGATGTAGATCCGGCTCAGCGGCCGGATCGGAAGGATAAGGTCCGTAGGGACCCCCACTTCTTCCTCGGTTTCCCTCAGGGCGGTCTGAAGCAAGTCCTGGTCGCCTCCTTCCTGCTGCCCCCCCGGGAACCCCACCTGGGAGGAATGCACCCCGGGATAGGCATTGCGCAGGATAAAGAGCAAGCGGGCCAGTGCGTCCGGGCCCGGATAAAACAGCGCCATGACCCCAGCCCTGCGGTAGTCGGAGGGCTTTTGCGAAAGGGCCTTTAATTCCGTTATCCGCATTTCCGGCGCCATCTCCAAATGGGCCGTTTCCCCGGGAAGGGGAAGTTTTTTTATTTTTGGGACCTTATTGGCTAAATCCTCAAATTTCATGGCATTTTTCAGATCCGTTACCAGCCTGTTCCTGCTCACCGCATTTCTGGCCGGCTGCAGAGAGCAAAATAAGGAAAAAGTATCAGAACCCGCTGCAACTACCGTGCAGGAAGATACCCTCCAGGAGCGGGCCGAACCCGGGAAAGCCGGGGAGGCCGGGGAAGATTCTTTCGTGCTCACCGAAGAGAATGCCATCGATTTTTTCTACGACTACCAGAAAGGCCTCACGGCCAACAAGGTCCGGCTGACCACCAGCAAGGGCAGTTTTACCGTCCAGCTGTACGACAATGTCCCCTACCACAAGGCCAATTTCATCTACCTGACCCGGAAGAAGTATTTTGACAGCACCATGTTCCACCGGGTGGTCAGGGATTTCATCATTCAGGGCGGGAATGCCGACAACATGAAAACGGCCCAGAAGCGCAAAGAGATCGGAAGGTACCTGCTGCCTCCGGATACCCGCAAAGGTTACAAACACCACAGGGGGACCATCTCCATGCCTTCCAGTGAGATCAACAACCCGCACATGCTCGCTTCGCCTTATGAATTCTTTATCGTGGTCACCGATCCGGGATCCTATCACCTGGACGGGGATTACACCGCCTTCGGGAAGGTGATCGAGGGGATGGACGTGGTGGATGCCATCAACCAGGTTCCGGTGGACGACGGGGACTGGCCCATGAGGAACATCTATATCCTCAAAGCGGAGGTACTCGAATAGCCCGGGGTCAGGCTTTGTAAATATTCGGCAGCGCAATATGGAAGCGTACCGCCAACAGGCGGGTGCCTATGACCAGGGCTACCCCGGAGAGGTAGGCGTAGGCTTCCGGCAACGGCGTTTTCAGGAGGAGGAAGTACCCCACTCCTCCAAGGATGCAGGCCGTGGCGTAGATTTCCTTGCGGAAGATCACCGGGATTTCATTGCAGAGGATATCCCTCAGCACCCCCCCGAAACTGGCGGTGATGGTTCCCAGGGTGACACAGATCAGGGGCTCGAGGCCCGCTTCCATGCCTTTTTCAATCCCAACCATGGTGTAGAGGCCGATCCCAATGGTGTCAAACAGGAACAGGGAGGTCCGAAGGTACTTCAGCCGGCTCTGGAACAAAATGGCAAAAAGCACTGCTCCCAGGATTACATACATATAGACAGGGGTGGTGGTCCAGGTCACAGGGGTATGGCCAATGAGCATATCCCTCAGGGTCCCTCCTCCAATGGCCGTCACCAGGGCGATAATGCCAATCCCGAACAGGTCCAGCCGTTTTTCCATGGCCACAAGGACCCCTGAAATGGCAAAGGCCACCGTACCGAGAATGTCTGCCGCAAAATAGAGCTGTTCCATAACACGTTGAATTCGCCCGCCAAAGGTACGATACCCCGAAACCCGGCAAAACATCCCGTGGCATAAATCCGGACCTCTGGTCAGCAGGTGCGTTTTGGAAACACGGCCATCCGTTGGATTCGGGTGAATCTTTGTACCTTTTGGGCAGAAGCTTAATATGTATGCAGCAAATTACCATTAAGGAAGGACCCAAAATTGAAGATTACCAGGCCTACAGCAGCCTGAAGAGTACCGTAGACCATTTCCTGGAGCACGCCCCGGGACACATTAAACCCCTCAAAGGAAGGACCATATGGATGATCAACTCCACCGCCATCGGCGGGGGGGTGGCGGAAATGCTGCCGAGCCAACTGCGCATCCTCAGGTCCCTGGGGGTCCGTATCGAATGGCTGGTCATTGAGACCGGGGATACGGACTTTTTCAACCACACCAAACGCATCCACAATGCCATCCACGGCAGCGGGTCGGGATCTTTTTCGGATGCGGACCGGGCCATTCACGAACGGGTGAACCGAAAAAACCTCCCCGGGGCCCTGGAACGCATCAAGGACGGGGACATTGTGGTCATCCACGACCCGCAGCCCATGCCCCTGGCAGGCATGCTGAAGGAGACCCGGGAGATCCATACCATCTGGCGCTGCCACATCGGCCTGGAGGAAACCAATGAAACCACCCGGGGGGTCTGGGACTACCTGTCGGCCTATTTTGGGGACTACGACCATTTCATTTTCTCCCTGAAAGAATATGTCTTGCCTGAAATCGCGGACCAAACCAGTCTGATCCCGCCTTCCATTGACCCGCTCAGCCATAAGAACCGCACCCTGCAGGTACACAAGAACATCAGTATCATGGTGCAGGCGGGCATCCTGGAACCCCGGGGGCCGCAACTTTATGAAAACTACAAACACCAGGTGCGCAGGGTGATGCCGGACGGCAGCTTCGGGTCCGTTAATCAACTGCATCCCTTTGACCTCATTTACCGCCCGGTCATTACAGAAATTTCACGCTGGGACCGCCTGAAGGGATTCCGGGAACTGATGAAGGCCTTCGTCCACATGAAGCAGGAAAACGAAAGGCAAAACGACCCGGCTTCCATCGCCTACAAACGCATCCGCCTGAGCCGGCTCGTCCTGGGGGGGCCGGACCCCCAGTTTGTTGCGGACGACCCTGAGGGGAATGAGGTACTGCAGGAACTGATCTCCTATTACAAAGAACTCCCGGGCCCCATGCAGGAGGATATCGGGTTGTTCCTGCTACCGCTGGACAATCCCAAGGAAAATGCCCTGATTGTAAACGCCCTGCAGCGATCCTCCCGCATCGTGGTGCAAAACTCCATTCAGGAGGGCTTTGGGCTCACCGCCACCGAAGCCATGTGGAAGCAGACCCCTGTGCTGGTCTCCGGTGCGGCAGGCCTGAAATTTCAGGTGGCCGATGAGCAAACGGGAAAAATCAACCAGGACCCCACGGATATTGCCAGCCTCTCCAGTACCCTGGAATACATGCTGAACCACCCCAAAGAACTCGACAAATGGGCCTTTAACGGACAAACCCGGGTGGTGGAACATTTTACCCTTTTCAGCCAGATTGAAGCCTGGCTTCGGCTCTTTGAAAAACTCCTTAAAACCGCCTGACCCATGAAACATATTCTTTTTGCCATTATCCTGGTAAGTTCCCTAAACCTGGTCGCACAGCAGGCCCCCAGGGTCAATGCCGACCGGCTCAACCAAAACCTGGATGCCCTCTCCGGGTATGGCAGGGATGCCCTTGGTCAGCCCAACCGAGTCGCCTTCAGCGACGGGGACCTGGAAGGCCGTGCCTTTGTCATTGGACTAATGGAGGAAGCCGGGCTTAATACCACGGTGGACGCCGCCGGGAATATCATCGGGAGGAAACCGGGGAGCCAGGACTTAAAACCCATCGGGATCGGTTCCCACATCGACATGGTGCCCCATGGGGGGAATTACGACGGCTGCGTAGGGTCCATGGCTGCCATCGAGGTGGCACAGACCCTGCATGAACAGGGCATTGTAACAAGACACCCCCTGGAGGTCATCATCTTTTCCAATGAAGAGGGCGGGGTGATGGGCAGCCGGGCCCTGGCCGGGGCCCTGAAGCCGGAAGCCCTGGGCGTGGTCAACAGTACCGGGTACTCCATGGGCGAGGGGATCCAGCGCCTGGGCGGGGACACCACCCGCCTCACGGAAGTGGTACGGCCCAAAGGAAGTATGGCTGCCTTTGTCGAACTGCATATCGAACAGGGCGGGATTCTGGACCAGGAAAACCAGGACATCGGGGTCGTGGAAGGGATTGTCGGCCTGCGGTGGTGGGACGTTGCCGTAAGGGGAATGGCCAACCACGCCGGGACCACCCCCATGGACATGCGCCGGGATGCCCTGCTGGCTGCGGCCCGCTTCATTCAGGCCGTCAATGAGGAGGCCCTGAAAATGGACGGGAAGCAGGTGGCCACCGTGGGAAGGATCCGGGCCAACCCAGGGGCGCCCAATGTGATTCCCGGGGAGGTAGTGCTGAGCCTGGAGATCCGCGATCTTTCAGATGCCACCATCGATGCCCTTTACGCTAACATCCAAAAACGGGCGGAAACCATCGCTGCGGATTCGGGTACCACCTTTGAATTTACCCCCCTGGACACCACGGGGAAACCCGCCCTGACCGCCGAATGGATTCAGGCGGAGATCCGCAGGGCGGCAGACGGGTTGGCCCTCTCCCACCGCCAAATGCAGAGCGGGGCAGGGCACGATGCCCAGGACATGGCCCTGATCTGCCCGGTGGGGATGATCTTCATCCCAAGCAAAGGAGGCATCAGCCATTCCCCGGATGAGTACAGCTCCCCGGAGGATATCGCCAACGGGGCCGATGTATTGTTGTCCACCCTGCTACAGCTGGACCGGAAATTAACGGAATAAGTTGCGCCCAAACACCTGAAAGACCTAATTGATTATAACAAATAAAAGCATCCCTATGAAACTACGATCCTCCCTGTTGCTGGCCCTCCTCTGTTTGGCGGGGCTACAAGCCCAAAACATCACTGGCTTCAGCCCTGCAGAAGCCAAAGAGCAACTCGAGCTGGAATCCCGGTTCGATGCCCAGGTATCCGCCGACAACCTGGATGCCTGGATGAAGAAAATGGCAGCCCGGCCGCATTGGGTGGGCACCGAAGCCGGAGCCGAAGTGGCCCGCTGGATGCGGGACCAGTTTGAATCCTGGGGGTACGATGCCCGCATCGATACCTACCAGGTACTCTTCCCCTACCCAAAAGTCCGGTTGCTGGAACTGACGGAACCCACCAACTTCAAAGCTTCCCTGACCGCGGTACCCGTGGAAGGGGACCCCTATACGCAGCAGGGGGATGCCCTCCTGCCCTCCTACAATGCGTTTTCCAGGGACGGGGATGTGGAGGCCGAGCTGGTCTTTGTGAATTACGGGGTTCCGAAGGACTACGAAGAACTGGAAAAGCTCGGGATCGACGTGAAGGGTAAAATCGTGATCGCGAAATACTACGGCTCCTGGAGGGGGATCAAACCCAAACTCGCCGCCGAGAAAGGGGCCATCGGATGCATCATCTATTCGGACCCTAAAGACGACGGGTACTACCAGGGGGACGTCTACCCCAAAGGGGCCTTCAAGAACGCCACCGGGGTACAGCGGGGCTCCGTGATGGACATGCCCCTCTATCCGGGAGACGTGCTTACCCCGGGCTATGGGGCTACTGAAGACGCCAAAAGGATCGATCGGGAAGCAGCCCCCACCATTACCAAAATTCCGGTGCTGCCGATCTCCTATGCGGATGCAGAACCCCTGTTGAAAGCACTCGAAGGCCCCGTTGCCCCGGATTCCTGGAAAGGGGCCCTCCCCCTGACCTACCACATCGGGCCGGGGCCGGCCAAGGTCCACCTGAAGCTGGAATTTGAATGGAAATTGCAACCGGCCCACA
>JAWWDW010000075.1:0-7229 GCA_033719735.1 Robiginitalea sp.
GGAGGTCCACCTCGGGGATTTCCTGTTCCAGGCGGATGCGATGGACCTGGTCCCGCTTGAGCTGTCCCACCCGCAGGATGGCCTCAAACTCGCTGTCAGCTGTAGCGTCTTCGGGCCTCATTTGAAATATGAGAAGCTTTTTTATCGGCATTTTGTGGTGGGATCGTCAAATCAGCGGCAAATTTAGGGGAATTCATACAAATGCATCCCCCTCTGAAAGGAACCCCGTTTTCCCAGTATCCGGTAAGGGGGCTTTCCGCAGCTGATTTTCGGGAAGGGTGTACGCCCGAAAGGCCACCCAAAGGGAATTGTAAAGCGTGTGTTGAGGATTGTAACCGGGGATTCGCGGTACCTTTGCCGTTCAGGACAGTAAGAGATGAAAGGAACTTTCCGTTATTCGGATTGCCTGCTTGTTTATGGCCTTCACCCGCTTCTTATGGGGAGTCTGGTCTTCCTGTCCAAATCATCCCGAAATCCTCCTTTTGACCCACGTTCCAGAAGGCCTTTCCGGGTGTGAGGTTGGCAAAGGATACCATGGCGAACTCCAGGTAGCTGGTCTGTAGACCCAAAAATTTACAAAACCCTATTCCGGGGTTATCACGCGGAAGGAGACATTGAAGTCCGGGATCTTCCGGTACTCATAGCCCATATCCCCTGCTATCTGATCAAGTCTTTTGGTGATTGCGAAATCGCCCACCCCGAGTACGTCATGGCCGGATAATTCAGAGGTCAGTTCAATCGCCTCTCCCGCGATGTCCGTGCTGGTAGGGCCTTTTTGGAAGGCCTCTCGTTCCAAGACTTCCTGTTCAACCCCTGCGAGCAGATTCCCCTCATCATCCACCAGCGGGGCACCCCCGAGAGCCTCATCCAGGTCGGAATACTCCATCTGGGCCACCATATTCGAAGTGTTTACTGAGAAGATGACCATCTCCGTACAATCCAGCGCACCCTTGAAGGGCAGGGATTTTCCATCGAAATCTGCCGGGGTCAGGTTTGCGAGTTCCTGTGCAGCCTTGAGGGCCAACTGGGCGGGTACTTTGGCAGGAACTTCTTCATCCCAGTTATACTTCTTCCTCAATTCCTCAGGCACAAAACCGGATGGCCAGATCCCGATAACGGCATCGCCCACGGTATTGAGGACCATCCCGAGGTTCTTCTGCACCACCGCGGCAACCCGGCATTGAAAGTCAGCTACCAGTTTGGAATACTCCAAAAGGCTGACCTTATTTCTGATTTTTCGGGATCCCTTCACATCCACTACCATGACGGGAAGTTGCAAAGTGGTTTGTCCCGGGCATATCCTGAGAAACATATCACATGTATTACAATAAAACTTATTCCTTCGATTTCTGGTGACCGTAATCGGGCCAAAATTCGGATCGTTATAGGTGGACCCGAAGGCCAATTTGCACAACACACAGGTATTGATGGCCCCGGTGCGGTGCTGGCTTACCTCTTTGATGGATTCCTCGCTGGCCTTGTGCTTGTCCATGACCACCTGGCGTATGGCAAGGCTCGGAAACTTTCCGGGCAAGGGCCCCAGGGAGATCTCCCGTAAAGCCATTTTTGGTCCTTCGTATGCAAAAAGCACCTGCCAGGCATGGTTGTTATCCACTACTGCCTGGGCCGTCGGGGCTGCTACCTGTTCGAATTGAGTCGCGTGTCCTATGAGTATTTCCATGGTTTATTCAGCTGGTTGGGTTAGTATTTGAAGGATCATTGAATAATTCATCCACGAGCATTTCAGCTTCCTCCTGGAAGTATCCCAATACCTCGGGTACCATATTCCGTTCACCATTGGCCGCATCGGTCAGCCAGGGGTTCATTACGGTGGTAATCAGAAAATTCATATCCAGATCCGGGTCGTGTTTAACGCCCAGCTGGCGACGCAGGGATTTGATGGGTTCGGAGGAACTTTCTGCTTCCAGGGAAGAACTGGTCACGATGACCCTGGGTATCGCCTCGTCCACACTCTGGCTGCTCAGTTTCTTGAAGAGGGCGTTGTTGAAGTCGTTGGTGACCTTCGGGTCCTTGTTGGGTTTGCCCTTTATGATGGGATTCAGGGCATAGGAAATAATGTTGAGGTCGGGGCCGGTCCTGCGAAACAGCTCAAATTCTTTGGCGTTTTTGCTCAGACGGTCCCATAACTCCAGGTTTGAGAGTTTGCTCCAGCTTCGGACCACGTTCAGTTCTTTCGGTTTTAAGTCCGTAAGGGCAGCTATCTCAAAATGGCTGGACTGGATGGCCATAAGCCCGGAAAAAACCCGCTTGGCATTAAAAGTACAACGGCCGAGGATCCTGCCATATCCGCTCTGGTCGGTCCGGATAACCCGGTGGCTGAAGTACACGCTTGCCGCGGCGGCCCCGGGCTTGGAACCCTCCACGCCGAAGACCCCCACCGTGGGGGCATCTCCCTCGTGGTACACCACAGAAGCGGTGATCCGTATCATTTCGGGCACCCTGTGGTCGCGGTACAGCAGGCTTCCGGAGGGATAGAGCGTAAACCCGGATTTGTGCGGGTCCACCGTAATGGAGTCTGCATGTTTCAACGCCTCCAACTGCGCTGCTGTATAGGTATTCAGGCCCGTACAGTTCGTGTACATAAATTTTCTGTACCCATCCTTGTGGGACAGTTGTTCATACGCCACAGCCGTGTGAAAATGATCCGTGCCCGGTTTGACCTGGTGGTTGCCATCCTCTGCGGCCTTGCGGAACTTTTCCAGGTGTTTGTGGGCATGGGTTCCCGATTCGGGTTCCTGCAGGAGGGAAGCAAAATACCCGCCCCAGGCCCCATCGGCGTGGATGAAGAAGTCAATCCCCTTGCGGTTCCAGTCCTCACGGATTTTCAGGATTTCCTTCAGGTTGTCAACGGCGCTTTCTTCCGTGGTCCCCATTACCGCGACCACCGTCATGACCGGCAGTTTTTTCTTTAAATGGGTATTGAGAAGTTCCTTGAGGGCCTTGATATCCACCCGGGCATTGGCTTCCACCGGGACTTTGACAAAGGCTCCTGTCCCCAGGCCGAGCAGGGTGGTGGCCTTGGGCAGGGAGTAGTGTGCCGTGGCCGGCCCCATGACCTTCAGCGCTGCCAGCACCTCCAGGAGGTCCCCTTTGGCTTTTAAGAGCTTGTCCATCCGAATCGCAAAGGCCATGATGCCGTCGCCCTGGACCGTGTAATTCTGGATCAGCTCTAAATGGGAGATATCTATGTTTTGGTTGTTGGCCTCCTGGAAAAGTTGGGTCCGTATGCCGAGGACCACCTCCCTTCGAAGGTTGATGAGCTCCCACCAGTCCAGGTCGATAATCCTTTTGGGCGTTTTCTTTCCCGTGGGTTGTACCTTGATATAATCGAGGTGTTTCAGGGCCTTTTCCTTTTTCAGGGCTGCATATACGGCAAGGGGGTATAGTTTTGTGTTTCGCGCTGCCCAGAGCGCCTCGATATTTGCCACGCTGCCATCGCAGGTTATGTGGCCCCAGGGCTGTATGCCCTCCTCTTTCCCAAAACCTACCATCCGGCACAGGTCCTGGGCAACTTCGATCTCAAGGGCAGTGGTCAGCGGGCTGGCTTCGGCAGCCACGTTGTTCTGGTTGTATAACATGGCGGCAAAATACCCCACCACGGAGGGAAGCGACTGGTCCCAGAGCATATGCCCCTGATAGCGGTAACTGCTGAAGGGGACGCTGAACTGTTCGAGGTTTTTTACAAGTTGCTTGTAGAAATACCGGATCTGGGTACTTTCCGCGATGTATTCTGCCGATTCCGGGTCGGCCCAGGCGGGGTCCTCCGGAAAAATACACTCCCGTCCATCCACCGCGTGGTGCATAGCTTCACTGAGCAGGGTTGTCAGCAACGCATGGCTTTCTGCCTTGGGCCCGAGGAACCAGGGGCCAAGCATCTGGGTCCCCTGCCCCTTTGAAAGGGACATGCCCTTCCGCAGGCTTTTGATTGTCTTTGGTATGTCCATAGTTTCCGGGGAGTCTTAACAGATTTGCTTGCTGTCTGTGCAAAACTGGTAGTTCCAGTAATTGATGATTTTGGTAGAGAACCACCAGGTATGGTCCACCTCGATTTCAAGGCGGGGGATCTTGTTCTGCAATTTCCCCATGGGGTCGCGAAATTCGGTGAGGCCTTCGTAACGTACCTCGTGGGTGGAACCATCTTCAAACGGGCAGTTGCACTGCGTACTCCAAGGATCATATGGGAGTTTCGGGAAGGAGATCATCACGGAGGAGATTAACTGCTCTTCATCCAGCCATTTAGGGGCCTTTTTAAGGGAAGCCACATGGTCGTACTCAGGTTGCCAGAGTACCGAGTGCAGGATATGCGCTTCTTTTCCCCTCCCGAACAGGACATAGGCTTCGAATCTCCGGGAATTTTCATTCCGGTTCAGGTGGCGGTAATGCACCACCCGTTTGATTTTTACTTCCACCTCCGAAATCCAGGGTTCGATAGCGGGTTTGCCCCACAATCCGCCCCATGGGGGGGAGGGCAGCACGTCCGGGGGGTCGCTTTCCGGTACCGTGGTCCAGACATTGGCCTTAAAGCTTTTCCGGTTCCCTGAAGCAATGCTTGGCAGCGTAAATTCATGACCTTCCCGGTTCCCGAAATAGTGGGTATGCCCATTCTTTTTTCGGTCTTCCAGGAGTTTTTTCTTGATGTCTTTGTCGATCTCGATTTCGAGGATGAATTCATAGGAGTGGGGCTCCATGTGCGTCATAATCTGATGGCAGAGAAACAGGGTCTCTTCGCCGACCAGGCAAAACGCATGTCGCTCCTTTGCATTTTTAATGGTTTGTTGGTCCATGTCCATGGTAAAAGACTTTAGAAGTGAAGTATAAAGGAAGGGTCTATGGTTGGTATCTTAGGTTTGTGACTGGCGCCCCTGTCGCGGGGGCCTGTGGAAATTAGGAATTAAATTCCGCCCCGGCAAATGTATTTTTAACCCAACAGGGGGTTTGTCAGCCTTCTGCGAGTGAAGGAAACAGGCCGCCTTCACCCTCACCTCCTGGTTTTTCCGGATACCTGATCGGTACCTGGAGCGATCAACGGATGCAGGTTCCTTTTTACCAGCCTGCTGTTGTACTGAGGTTATTTTCCAGGAAAACAGGAATCCCGGATCAAGTATATTGTTAATTTTGGTTAAGGAAAGGTTTACAGAAACCTGCCAGAACCCAAAAAGAGCTTAAACAGATGGAGTATCGCCTATCCAGATTTCTCGCAGTTGCCATAGTATCAGTGTTAACCTCATGCCAACCCTCCGGGAAATCAGAGAATCTTTCAACTCAGATGGAAACCCAGAAGACCTACAAAGGAAAACCGATTACCCACGTCCATGATCAGCAGATCGACAGCCTTGTCAGTCAAATGACCCTGGAAGAAAAGGTGGGGATGCTCCACGGGACGAGCATGTTTACCACGGCCGGGGTAGCCCGGCTGGGGATTCCGGAACTCAAAATGGCGGATGGCCCCCTGGGCGTCCGGGAAGAGATCTCCAGGGATTCCTGGGCACCCCTGGGTGCGGATGACGACTTTGCGACCTATTACCCTGCCGGGGCTGGCCTGTCGGCCACCTGGAATCCTGAGATGGCGTATCTGTTCGGCAGTAGCGTGGGCGCTGAGACCCGGGCCAGGGGCAAGGATGTGTTGTTGTCACCGGCCATCAATATCATCAGGACCCCATTGGGGGGCAGGACCTATGAGTATTTCACGGAAGATCCATTTTTGAACAAAAAATTGACCGTCCCCTTTATCGTTGGGCTCCAGGAAAATGACGTGGCGGCCTGTGTGAAGCATTATGCCGCCAACAACCAGGAGACCAACCGGGATTTTGTGGATGTACTGATCGACGAGCGTACCCTGCGCGAAATCTACCTGCCGGGCTTTAAAGCCTCGGTAACCGAGGCAAAGGCCCATAGCGTCATGGGGGCCTACAATAAATTCAGGGGGGAATACCTCTGTGAGAACGGCTACATGCTCAATGAGGTCCTACGGGATGAATGGGGTTTTGAAGGCATCGTGATTTCCGATTGGGCTGCGGTTCACAGTTCGGTCCATTCCCTGAAAAGCGGCCTGGATGTGGAAATGGGAACGCCCAAACCTTTTGATGCCTTCTTCCTGGCGGACCCCTTGCTCGACTCGGTAAAGGCGGGGAAGGTTTCGGAGGCAGAAATCGACAAACACGTCAAACGCATCCTCCGGGTGCTGTATACGGTAAAAAGTATGGGTGGGGAAACTCGCAAAAAAGGAAGCATCAGCACCGAGGCGCATTTTAAGGATGCCTATGACATCGCCTCGGAATCCGTGGTCCTGTTGAAGAATTCCAAAGACCTCTTACCCATGAAGGGGGAAGGGTTGAAATCCATAGCTGTCATTGGGGCCAATGCGACCAAGAAAAACGCTCTGGGGGGTTATGGGGCCGGCGTTAAGACAAAAAGGGAGGTCACGCCCCTGGAGGGATTGCAGAACCGGCTTCCGGAATCCGTTGAGATCCGGTATGCAGAAGGCTACCTGGAACGGTATGCCCCTAAAAAAGAAGCTGTTTTCGGGGACGTGACCCAGGAGCGTGTGGAGACTGTGGATGAATTGGATCCGGAGTTGCTGCAAGAGGCCATCGAAACAGCAAAAAATGCTGAGGTTGCCGTGATTTTTGCGGGGTCCAACCGGGATTACGAAACCGAAGCCTCGGACCGGGTGGATCTCAAATTGCCCTTTGGGCAGGAAACACTGATCGAAAAAGTACTGGAGGCAAACCCCAACACCGTGGTAGTGATGATTGGGGGCGCCCCCTTTGACATCGGCAGGATCAAAGAAAAAGCACCTGCCCTGGTCTGGAGCTGGTACAACGGGTCTGAAGGAGGGAATGCCCTGGCTGATGTGCTTTTGGGAACCGTGAACCCCTCGGGCTAGCTGCCCTGGACCATGCCCAAACGCATTGAAGATTCCCCGGCCCATGCCACCGGTAGTTTCCCAGGGGATAGCACCGTTTCCTATGCCGAAAAACTCCTGGTGGGCTACCGCTGGTTCGACACCAAAGACATTGAACCCCTGTACCCCTTTGGCTATGGACTTTCCTATACCACCTTTGAGATCAAAAATGCCAGGCCGGACAGGGAGGTCTATGCCGCGAAGGATACCGTTTACGTGAACGTGGAGGTGGCCAACACCGGAAGCCTGGATGGAAAGGAAGTCGTACAGGTATATTCCTCGGCCCAAAATTCTGAGGTGGACC
>JAWWDW010000076.1:0-7124 GCA_033719735.1 Robiginitalea sp.
ACGGCCGGTTCCCAATCCGACTTCGATCCCGTGAATATTTTCCGGGAGGCGCTCAAAGTGGGCACGGATTGCCTTGAGTTCGGAGGCATAGACCTCCGGATGGGCATCATACCAGGCGTCATAATCCGCTACATTCTTGTCAAATGCATCGGTTGCATAATACGTTTTCATGGTACAGAAAATTCTTGGACTGCTTTTAAAAAAGCGTCCTGGTTACATGTAAGTGGACGGCAAACCAACCCGGGGTTGGTACTGCCTGTGTTGGCTGATCAGTGAACCCCGAAGGTCACTTTTGCATTCACCCGGTACTGAGCGATTTTATTGTCAGTAACAGTTACCTGCATATCCTTGATATACACGGACTTGATGTCTTTTACCGACTTCGCAGCTTCATCTATGATGTTTTGGACGGCATCCTCGAAACTAACGGTGGAATTCCCTAAGATTTCAATAACTTTCAATACAGACATGGTTGCGGATTTAGGTTAAACTTCATATATAAGAGGTACCCCGGCACCGTGGCTTTGAAATGTACTCCCTCGCTGCCCGGGAACTTCTCCCAAAAATAGCCCCCGCCTGGTAGGACGACAATGACCTGGGTCAGACGGATCACCTTTCTCCATGACGCAGAAGCGGATTTTTTTTTTGGACGTTTGGTAGCTTTTTTTCAAAACTGATCTATGTCATTTCAGGACGGTATTGTGGTTGTTATATTTGTTTTGATCTTCCGAAGAAGTTGTTCTTCCGAAGGTTCAATACAGAATCCAGAAATGGTTTCTGTATATGGAAAGTGCCGGAAACGTGCCTTATACCTTTTGAATTTTTGGAGTCCCTCGAAATGGGGGAAACTAAAGGTCAGTGTAAGTGGTCAGGGTGACAATTCCAACACCTTCCAGGAGAGACCAGAAGGCATTTGTTTTCTGGTCTCTTTTATTACCCCCTGTTGCAAAGGTTCCTGATCAACCCGTCCCGGGACCCTTATCCCCGGTTACACTTCTCCCCCCGGATGTTTCCCAAAATAGTACCATACCGCCTGTGGCAGTTGAATCAGGAAGACGGACCCGAGGGAAAAGGCCAGGGCAGTACCCAGTAGCCCGATGTCCATTCGCTCCAGTTCCAGGACCGTGGCGACGGAGGGAATCCAGTAGGCGGCGGCGGTAATGCAGATGGAAAGGACAATGGCACCCCATACATAGGCGTTGGAGGTGATCTCATTTCTAAAAAAGGAAGCACGGCGGTCGGTCATGTTGAATACATGGAAAAGCTGGGCTCCCACCAGGGTATAAAAAGCCAGGTTATTGATACGCCCGGGCGTGAGTTCGAGTACGTATTTCCCATACAACACAACCCCCAGGACCGCGGCGCTGATGGCGAGGCCATAGAGGAGGATTCGGATCCAGTCGCTTTTTTTGAGGATGGGGTCCCGTGGATTCCCGGGAGGGCGATCCATGATGTCCTCAGGCCCCCTGCCCAGCCCGAGGGCCAGGGCCGGAAATACGTCGGTAACCAGGTTGAGAAACAGGATTTGCAGGGGCAGCAATGGGGCAGGGAGGTTCCCCAGGGCGGCTGCAGCCACCGCCAGGATCTCTGCCAGGTTACAGGAAAGCAGGTACAACACAAACTGTTTGATATTGCGAAAAACGACCCTGCCCTGACGGATGGCCAGCTCAATGGCACCAAAAGAATCGTCCTTCAGGATCACATCGGACGCTTCCCGTGCTGCCTCCGTGCCCCGAACCCCCATGGCTATGCCGATATCAGATTTCTTCAGGGCCGGGACGTCATTGATCCCGTCCCCGATCATCCCGACAATATGGCCTTCCTCCTGAAACCGGCTGACCAGTCCCAGTTTTTCCTCCGGCAACACCCTTGCAAAAACCCGTGCCCGGTCCAGGTCAGCCCCCCGATGGCCGCCTACCCCTTCAAAAACGGTAGCCTCCCCGTTGGAAGGATCCACAAGCCCCACCTCCTCAGAAATCCTCAGGGCGGTCTTCGGGTGGTCTCCGGTGACCATGACCACACGGATACCGGCCTTCCGATACACCTCAAACACAGATCTGATGTCCTTTCGGGCCGGATCCATAAATCCGATTACCCCCAGAAAAATAAGGTCTTCGAGAACCGTTGCCTCATCGGCAGGTACTTCTGAAGTCTTGTAGGCAAAGGCCAGGGTCCGCAAGCCTTTGGAGGCCAGGCGGGAAACTTCCTCCGCCCACGCCTCTTTGTGCTGGAAGGGTTCCGCACCATCGGCTCCGAGGATTTGGGCGCAATGCGCCACAAGTACCTCGAAAGCCCCTTTGGCATGGATCACAAAACGGTCCTGGACCCTATGTGCAGTGGCCATGAATTTCCTGCGGGCATCGAACGGAAGTTCCCATACTTCCGGATACCTAAGCCTGAGCGCTCCCACATCATAACCGACCGTACCTGCAAACTCCAGTAAGGCTTCTTCCAGGGAATCCCCCTGCGGGCCTTCCTGACCTTTCTCTGCGTTGTTACAAAGCACGCCGGTATGTATCAGCAGGTCGAATACACGGTCGGTGCCCGGATCGGGAAAGGCGTCCTGTGTGGTGTCCAGGGATTTGGCCCCTGAGTCCGGATCGGATCCGTAGCGGATACTCCGAACACGGAGGGCGTCCTCGGTAAGGGTGCCGGTTTTATCGGTTAAGATGATATCTGTGGCTCCCAGGGTCTGAATGGCCTCAAGGTTCTTGACTACTACCTGTTTTCGGGAGAGCCGGAACATTCCCCTGGCAAGCGCCATGGTGGCCACGATTGGAAGGCCTTCCGGAATGGCAGCTACAGCCAGGGCCAGGGAGGTTTCAAGCATCTGTACCCAACCGGCACCCCGCACCAGTCCAGAGATCATGATCAGCACGGTCAGTACAGCCGTGAGCCAGATCAGGCGTATGGTCAGGGCTTTTAATTTTTTTTCAAGGGGGGTATGGGGCGCTTCGGATGCAATGCCCATTTGCTGGATTTTTCCCAACTCTGTCCGGAGTCCGGTCCCCGTTACGACGCCTTTGCCGCTACCAGTCATTACCGCAGTCCCCTTAAAGAGCATGTTGGTGCGTTCCACAAGGGGGGTGTCCGGCGGGAGTGTTCCAACCTGTTTCCAGACGGGAACACTCTCCCCGGTCAGGGCGGACTCCTTTACGCTCAGCTCCTCGGCATCGATCAGGCGGAGGTCTGCAGGGACCACATCCCCCGAGCTCAGCAGTACGAGATCCCCGGGAACCAGGCCTGCTATTTGCGCAGACTTCACCTTTCCGGAACGGATCAGCCGGGTTCTCGATTGTCCCAGTTTTCGAAGTGCTTCAAGGGTGCTGTATGCCCTGGCCTCCATAAAAAAACCAATCGCTGCCGAAATGACAATCACCACAAGTATTGCGGTTCCCTGCCAGGAATCTTCAAAAAGATAGGCCACTACGGCTGCCCCCAGGAGAATGAGGATGACGGGGTCCACAAACTGGTTCAGAAGGATCCGAAAAAGCCCAGGGGCTTGCTCCCTTGGGATTTCATTAGGTCCGGTTTTCCGGAGCCGTTCGGCCACCTGCTCGCTGGTCAGTCCTTTATCCAGGTCTGTTTCCAGGTGGGCTTCAAGTTGCTCCGGAGCAAGACTGTGAGAAGTACGATCAAGATTGCCTGCAAAACGATTCATTGGCTACGGGCTTTGTTCCTCCCAAACGAACAGACCCCGCTCCTGGGAGCGGGATCCTGTATACGGATTCAACCGCATCGACCTCAATACCTGAAAAGCGCAGCGGCCGGCATATCCCGGCCAGGCATGTCTGCCGGGTCCCGTTCATAGACTTCACCGCCCTGTTCCAGGGTCAGGCATACCGCGCGGTTCACCAGTGATTCTGCCTGTGAAGAAGGTTTGTCAACCGTGTGGACCTCGAGGTTCTGGTCGTCAAAGGTTCCCCAAAGCTCTGCGCCCCGGGCTATGAATAAGGTGTCGATACGACCTTCCAGTGCGGCCTTCAGGATCTCGTCCATTTGGGAGGTGGCCCTTCCGGTTCCGTGGAACTGAGAAAAAGCGGCCCATTTCTCTTTTCTTCCGGATTGCAGCCGGGGTTTTAACAACTCCATGGCTCCCTGGTGGAGCTCAGGCAGGGTGGCCTCGGAAAGATTCGCTATGAGGGTATCCTCCAGGATGGTCCCAACAGTACTCGCCTGGCGGTAGATGGCTGCAAGATACTCCTGTGAGGCTATCAGCATGGGCCATTTTGGGTCCAGGAGCGGTTGAAGGGCCTTGTCCACGCTTTGGAAATACCGGAGGATTTCGTCTTTCCGGTCCCAGTCGGATTCTGCATGTCCGTGATAGCCCGATTTACCGCTGCCCGGGGACTGGCTCCTTGTCTGAAGGCTTTTCTGTTCGTAGTCATATCCTACGCGGTCTTCCAGTCGTTGCGGAATATGGTCCTCCATGGAGATTTCCTCCAGACCCCTTCGGGACCCGCGGAACAGGCGAATGTTCTCCAGTTCCAGGGAAAGCAGGTAAAAAGGGTTGGTATCTGCCAGTTCACGCACCAGGGGTACGAGGTAAAATCGGGTACCTATATAATACCCGGGGTCAAAGGAAATGGGAAGCCGGAAGGTTTTAAACCAGCCTTTGGAGGCAAAAATGGCCAGGCCGTCGGATTGCTTTCTCCAGAATTCGCCATCCTCTACCAACGCTTCGATCGGACCCAGGCGGTCCTGAATTTCAGGGGCATCTAAAGAAAGGGCTTCCAGCGCTTTCCGTATTTTACGGAGTTCAGAGTCCAGGAACTTTGCGTCTTGCTTCTGCAGGACTTCTTCCCCGTGGACGTGGGTGGGCAGGAAAATAGAAAGGCTATGGGGATCACGGGAATCGAGGAGTTTTTTAAGATCCGCTTCCTGTATGAGATCCCGGCTTGATAATTGTTCGGGTGAAATGATCATGATCCTGATTTTTAGGGTTCTAATTATAACTCCTAAAAAGTAAGAAACCTTCCGGGCGTGTCAAATGACCTTGGTCAGTACTAAAATGATCCCTGTTTTGGAATTTTAGAATCTATCGAAAAGGTACTGCCTGTGCACTGGCATGCCCGTTTGGAAACCGTTATCTATATTCGATACTTAAAGCATTGAAATTGTGAATATTACCACTCCTAATTCTTTATGTGGGGATTGCCACCCTCGCCGTTCAGGACCTTGGCAGCCTCAAGGCAGCGGCTGCGGAGGCCACCACTTCCGATTCCATGATCGAGCAACTTGCAGGCAGCCAGGTCAGATCACTGGCCCAGAAATTCAATCTCAGTGAAGCCCAGGCAGAACAGTCCAGTGCCGTGGTCAGGCAGATGATGAAAACCCCTCTATTCAAAGAAATACTGGGAAAATACGCTCCCGATCAGCTGCTTTCCGGCAGTGGCGCGGAGATGCTGCAGGGCGCCCTCCTTGGAAACAGGGATTTTATGGGCGGGATGGAAGAAATCGTTTCGGCAGACCAGCTGGGTTTGATAAAAAAAGCTGCCAGCACGGTGAACTGAGACATCCGCCCTGCGGTACTACATTTGCATTCCCTTGGGGGGTGTGCTATGTTAGATACCCGTTCTCGCAGGCGTAACGGGGTTCGAAGACTTCAGAGGGCCACAGCCTTCATGGCCAGAAAGATCCCCGGGTTACCGTAACATACTTTAAAATAGAATCATTCCACATCCTTCCTCCGGCCGGATTATTTATCTTTGTTTAGTTATCCAAGTAACCCGAATTAATAGGATTATGAGACATCGAAGCTTATTTAGACCAATGAAGGGGCTTTTAAAAACAGCTCCTGCTGCCCTGTTTTTGCTGCTCCTGGGATGTTACCCGGAACAGCCGGAATTCGTGGAAGAATACGACATCGTCTATACCAACTATGCCCCGGATTTCAATTTTTCCAACACCTACACCTATTCATTGCCCGATGGAGTGCTCCTCCTGGATGATGACCGGGGGCCGGATGATCCGCCAGAATTTATCGACGATACTTTTGGAGATGCCATCCTGGACAACATCCGCCAAAACCTCAATGCGGAAGGGTGGACCGAGGTCGATGAAGCCGCGGACCCTGAAGTGGTCATCCTGCCTTCTGCCTTTGACACCCAATTCCTGTATTTCTATGATCCTGGCTACTGGTGCTGGTACTACCCGTGCTGGGGATGGTGGTATCCGGGGTATGCGCCCGGCTATGTAACCGGTTATAAGACAGGTACGGTCCTGATTCAAATGACAGACCCCAACGGGGTGGTCAATGAAGAAGTCCCAGTGGTTTGGACCGGGGTGTTAAACGGGTTGCTCCAGGGAAGTGACGCCAACATTGTTGGACGGATCGACCGGAACCTGGACCAGGCGTTCACGCAACCCCCTTTTGATTAATTCCAAAAGAAATTACAAATGAGACGATTTTATATTACGGCTTCACTGCTACTGTTTTTTGCGCTATATACCTCGGCCCAGAATAAATTTTCGATCACCTACAGCGTAGGCTTCCCAACCGGGGAAACCACGGATTACTTTGAATCCACCAGCTGGCGTGGGGTTAACATAGACTACCATCACTTCATCCAGGAAAACCTGGCTATAGGGTTCAGCACGGGCTGGCAGGTCTTCAACGACAACCTTGGGTATGTAACAGAAACGGATGGGACCGAAACCCTGTCCGGGTTCCGCTATGACTACCTGAATAGTTTTCCCATACTCGTTACAGGAAGCTATTTCTTCAACCCCGATGAAACCTTAAGTCCTTATGCCTCCCTGGGGGTTGGCCTGGTGTATAACGAACTCAGCCAGGATACCGGGCTCCTGCGGAATGAGAGTACCGGATGGCCCTTCAGCGTGCGCCCGGAAATCGGCCTGGACTACGAGGTTGGCTATAATTTCGGGATCCGGGCTTCCTTCAGGTACAATTACGTCGCTTCGGGGGATGAGTTGCCGAGCCTGCCCTATTTTGCGTTTAATCTGGGGTTTGTCTGGACGAATTAAACGAAGGAAACTACTGCTGTCAATAAGTTAAGACCTCTGATAAAAAAAGGTACGAGCCAGGGCTTCGTACCTTTTTTTGTTCCTTACCACTAGAGCTATTTCCTGGGTTTCCCTCCAGGTTACCTGTCCGGGGCCAT
>JAWWDW010000077.1:0-7117 GCA_033719735.1 Robiginitalea sp.
AAGCGCGAATAGGAATCGGCAATGGCCTTGGACTGGCTGCGCATCAACTGGGCCACGTTGTCGTCCCCGGAATGCGGAATGTCTTTGATCGCCTGGCGGATCAGGTAGAATTCCTTTTCCAGAATCCCCGGTTTTTCAAACAGCCAGAGGAAGAAGTTCTTGCCCCATTCGGTTTCGTCCTCCGACTGAATATGCCCCCTGTAGAACTGGGCCCTGCGATTGATCCACCCATCATCCACGGATTTGAGGTATTTCTCCAGCATGTACTGCTTCATGCGGGACTGGTCATTGTCGGCATCCCAGAAGGCTTCATAATCCGTAGAGGCGAGGATCTGGCCCAGAAAGATATGGCTGTTTTCCCCCAGCTTGATGACCTCATCCAGGTATCGGGCGTGTTGTACCCCGCCATTCTCACAGGGTTCCTTGGGCGGGTTCAGGGTTCCATCGTCACAGAACCAGCGAAGGTCGCGGTAAGGCCCCCGGTATTCTTTTTTGTATTTTTCGATAAGGCCTTTGACGTAGTCGTTGTCGACCTCGTATTTCTCACTCACCTGTCCAACGGAAATCACAGGGAGGAGCAGCAACAGGAGTAGGGGTGATCTCATAATCAAAAATTTGCTGGAATTTAACATATTTTTTAGATTCTGTCCAGGCCTGATCCGTTTATTTCTACCTTGTTTAGGATTTTGAAACGCCAGGGAACATCTGGGTGCGGGAAAAGGGAGAGGCTCCCCCCTCTGAAGGCCCGGAATTCGGGGTTTTATATCTTTGTTGTATGGACTTTGAAGCACTTTTGGAATTCCTGGGGGCCTTAAACAAAAACAACTCCAAGGACTGGATGGACCGTCACCGCAAACAGTACCGGTCCCTCCGCGATGATTTCATCCGCTGGCTGGACCGTATGGATGCCCGTCTGGCACAAAAGGACCCTGACTATTATCCCACCCCGGGACGACGGGGGATCAACCGGATCAACAACAACCTGCTGTACCATCCGGACCGCCCCGTCTACAAAGACCATTTTGGAGCCGGCCTGGACAAGGCCCCCGGCATGGGGGATTTTTACGTGCAGGTGGGCATTGGGGAATCCCTGCTGGCCGGAGGGCTTTGGAGGCCCGGGTCTGAAAAGCTCAGAAAGATCCGGGAAGCCATTGACTACGACGGGGAGGTGCTCAGGGAAATCCTGGACAAGCCTGCTTTCCGCCATATGTTCGGGGGGCTTTATGAGGATGAAAAACTACAGCGCATGCCCAAAGGGTACGCAGCGGACCACCCGCATGCCGATTTATTGAAATACAAGACCTTTGCAGTGGTGCGACCCCTTATGAAAAAGGATGTGCTTTCGCCGGGTTTTGAAGACCTGGTGGAGGCCACCTATCTGGAAATGCTCCCGCTGCGGCGCTACCTGAACCGGGCCCTGACCGTTGATGCATGAGGTTCCTTCAAGGGGTAGGCCAGACCTTCCGGGTTCAGATCCCGATTCGGCATTTAATCGTATCTTTCAGAGTACCCATCCTGAGTCATGAGGCATTGTTCTTTTTTCTGCATCCTCCTCCTTTTTCTGGCAGCCCCTGATACGGCCTATCTCCAGGATGCCGGCGGGGCGGAGTCAAACCGGGCTCCCTCAGATTTTTTCGCGGATCCTGTACCCCTTCACCTCTTTATTGAAGCCTCCATCAAATCCATCAAACGGGAAACCAACGACTCCACCTACCTGGAGGGTACCCTGGGCTTCAGGCAGGGTGCAAAGGATCTGGATTCGATCAGCCTGAGGCTTCGTGCCCGGGGGGATTTCAGGCGGACCCAATGCTACTTTGCGCCTCTGAAGCTCGAATTTCGAAAATCGGATATACGGGGTACGCTTTTCGAGGGGCACCAGGAACTCAAGCTCGTACTACCCTGCCAGATCGGGGCCGGGTCCGACGATTATGTGCTCAAAGAGTACCTGGCCTACAAGCTCTTCGAAGTGGTTTCCCCTTACCACTATAAAACACGGCTGGCAGAGGTCGCCTTCACCGAACACAAAGGCCGGCGGGAGCGCACCCACCAACTGATGGGATTCCTGATCGAGGACCACGGTACCCTGGCCAGGCGACTGGAGGGCAAGCGGATCCGCAGAAATATGCCTCCGCAAATGCAGGACCCCTATTACAGCGTGGTGAATAACCTCTTTGAGTACGGGATCGGGAATACGGATTTTTCCCTTCGGATCCAGCACAACCAGCGCCTGTATTACATAGATGGGAAATACTTCAGCATCCCTTACGATTTCGATATGGCCGGTTTGGTAAACGCCCCCTATGCCACGGTTTCCAATGCGCAGACCATCAAAAAACCGATCTACGAGGTCACAGACCGGGGTTACAAAGGGTATGTGCGGGATACCGCCCTGCTACAACAGGTTCGGCAGGAGTTCCTGGGTGCCAGGCCCCGAATGATACACGAACTGGAGCTGCTGGAACCTTTATTCAAAGAGGACCGCCAGTACCGGGAGGCGTCGGCCTACCTGGAAAGTTTTTTCGACATCCTGGCGGACGACCGGAAATTCGAGCGGGAAATCCTCGGGTACATGCGTGAATAATCCGCCACTGGGTATCTTCGCTCTAGCGAAAAATCAACATCCATGAACCGAATTCGAAATGTGGTAAGAGAAACGCTCTCAGATGCCTGGTACACCCTCTACCGGTACACCTATGAATACCTGCGCTCCGACGGGTGCTGGGACCGGCAACAGCGGGAAGCCTATGACAGGGGAAACGGGGCTGCCGTGCTGCTCTACGACCCGCAGCGCAAGACGGTCCTGCTCACCCGTCAATTTCGGATGCCCACCTACATCAACGGGAATCCGGATGGATTGCTCACAGAAGTATGTGCCGGACTCCTGGACGGCGACGACCCCGAGACCTGCATCCGGCGGGAGATCCTCGAAGAAACGGGGTATGAAGTTCCTTCCGTGGAAAAAGTGGCGGAGGTTTATACCTCGCCAGGGGCTGTTACGGAAATGCTTTATCTGTATCAGGCGGCTTATCACCCCGGAATGAAGAAAGAGGCCGGGGGAGGCGTCGCCGATGAATCCGAGGATATCGAATTGCAGGAATGGTCTTATGCAGCGGTACAGGAGGCCCTGAAACAGGGGAGCATCCGGGATGCCAAAACCCTGATACTCCTGCAGCATGCGCTCCTGACAGGCCCGCTCAGTCATGCCGGGTATTAGTAGTAATCCCGGACCCAGTTCAGGATCCGCTGCATCCGGCTTTTAACGATGCGTGTGGGTTTTTGGTAGTGGTTGTTCATAAAACTGAAGGCCACCGTTTTCCCGGACCGGGTCTTCAGGTACCCGCACAGGTTGTGGTTGTTACTCAGGCTGCCGGTCTTTCCGAAAAGGTAGGGCCCCTCCGGGTCCTGGTACCAGTCTTTCAGGGTACCCTTGCCACCGCCCTGAGCCAAAAGTGCAAAGAGCCGCTCTTCGGGAAGTTCCCGATAGAGTTTCATCAGCAGGTATACCAGGGATTCCGGGCTGCAGAGGTTGTACCTGGAAAGCCCGGAGCCATCTACCCAGCGGGGGGGGCTTGGCAACTCCTTTAGAAAAGTTTGGAGCGTATGATCCCGCGCGTTCCCAAAGCTGAGGGTATCCCCCAGGGTGGAAGAGACCAGGAGCATGGTCTGTTCGGCCAGGAAATTATCGCTGGCTGTCATCATTTCCCGGTACAGGCTGTCTGCAGGCATGCCGGGAAGCACCTGCCAGGGGCCGTTTGGGGCCATCCTGCCTACTTCCGCAGAAACCCCGGTAGCCGATTCCCAGAGTTCTGCGCTTAGCGAGGGGGTCAGTACCAAGGGGATGGACAGGGTATCCGGTCGGGAGGGCGGGTAGTAAAACCGGTTTTTTTCCGGACTTCTTCGGTAGGGATTTATGTCCGTTGAAACGCTGTCCTGGAAAAGGGAAGGCACCACCTTCAGCCCATCCCCTTCGCGGATCAGTTGGACCACATTGCCGTGGAGGGGCAGGGAAGAGCGGGACGGCATGTACCCCCTGTCAAAATCGTCCCAGGCCCATCCCGCACCCCAGGCCGGGTCTTTCACGTTGTGGGGATACAGTACCAGGTGGTCAAACTTTTTCATGAAGGAAACCGCAGCGGAGTCCTTCAGGACCGGGTGCAGGGCGGAAGGATCTCCCGTCCCCAGCACGTGCAGGGTATCCTGTCGGGCCTGGTATTTCAGGGCGGGGATCCGGCCCGGTACCGTTTTCAGGGCTGCATAAAGGGTAAACACCTTCATAGTGCTCGCCGGGGTGAAGTACTTTTGGGCATTCCACCGATAGAGGGTATCGCCGTGGTTGGCGTCGACCATTAAAAAGCCTGTGAATTGTTCGCCCTGCGAAACAGCCTGGAGTTGTTTTTCCAGAAAGCGATGCGCCTTTCGCTGGGAGGAACATCCTGATAAGAAGATGCTTAGCAGGGAGATCCCCCATAGAAACGAGGCTGGAATGTGTAAGGCTGTTCGCAAGGAATTCGCAGCAGTTAATCGAATAATTAGGATAAATATTAAAATTTTAACGGAATTTATACAATAAATTAAGTTCGTTTTGACTTAATTTTGGATAGACCGTTTAACCAAAAACAATTCGACCATGGCAGTAGGTATGCTTGAGTACACCAAGACCGTACTCCAAAAAGTCAGTTTCGATGCCCGTCTATTCAGCAAAGAACTGAAAAAAGCAATTGACCGACTCTTACCCAATGAACTTGCAGAACTAAAGGAATGGCTCAGGTTGTTCGTCACGGACAAACCTGAGCTAAAACAAACCCTGGTTTATTTACCGGTATGAATAACGCCCCGCAACTGCGGGGCTTTTTATTTCCGTACCCCCTTGTCAGGATGCCTTTCGCGACAAGGTGGGACTGATCAGCTTTACATCCTGGAAGGTGATCGCCCCCCGTACCACAGCCGTAATTACTTCCTGAAGCGCCTCGGTGATCTGGTGCTTCAGTTCTTTTTTATGGTAGATAAGACTCACCTCCCGGGCGGGGGGCGGGTCTTCAAAAAACCGAAGGTTGGCCTTGCGTTTTTCATCCAGGCCCAGGGTGTGGAGGTAGGGAAGCAGGGTCATGCCCATCTGTTCGTCGGCCAGGTTCAGGAGGGTTTCGAAACTTCCGCTTTCCAACTGGAAACGCGCCTGCTCATCCTGACCGGTGGCCTTGCAAAGGTTGATGACCCCGTCCCGGAAACAGTGGCCGTCTTCCAGCAACAGGATATCGCCTAAATCCAACGCTTCCGGATTGAGTTTTCCGGCATCGGCCAACCGGTGTCCCGAGGGCGTGTAGGCCACAAAGGGCTCGTAGTAGAGGGGCCGCTCCACGATATATTCCCGTTCCAGGGGCGTGGCGGCAATCCCGGCATCCAGGTGGCCTTCTGCCAGGTTCCTGATGATCTGATCCGTATTTTGTTCCCGGATGACCAGGTGCACTTTCGGATACCGGTCGATAAATGTCTTGAGGAACATGGGCAGGAGCGTGGGCATGACCGTGGGGATGATCCCCAGGGTATAGGTCCCGCCTATAAATCCTTTTTCCTGGTCTACGATGTCCCGGATCCGCGCGGCTTCGTTAACGATGTTGCGGGCCTGTTCTACAATTTTCTGCCCTGATTCGGTAATCGAGATGGGTTTTTTGCCCCGGTCGAAAATCTGTATGTCGAGTTCGTCTTCCAGTTTTTGAACCTGCATGCTCAGGGTGGGCTGGGTCACGAAGCATTTCTCGGCTGCGAGGGTGAAGTTCCGGTGCTCGGCCACGGCCAGGACGTACTGGAGTTGGGTAATGGTCATAGGTCGGTGTTAAGGCGCCATAAAGCAGGCGTATAAATGTATAAAAAGGATCGATAAAACCAATTGTAATCTCTTTTAATATTCAATACCTTTATGTGAAAATCGAGGATATGAAACTTAACAGTATTGGACTGCCGGCATCCGAATCCAGCAAACTGGCTGGGGATCTCAACACCCTGCTGGCAAATTTCCAAACCTATTATCAAAACTTAAGGGGCATTCACTGGAACATTCGCGGCAAGAGTTTTTTCGATCTTCACGCCAAGTTTGAGGAACTCTATAACGATGCGAACATGAAAGTAGACATGATTGCAGAACGCGTCCTGACCCTGGGGGAGACTCCCAAACACACCTTTGAGGAATACGTGCAGGCCTCCCGCGTGCCCGTGGGCAAGAACGTCTCCAAAGATGAGGATGCGATCCGGTTGATCGTGGATTCCCTCAAAGAACTGCTGATCATTGAAAGGCGCATCCTGGACGCTTCGGACGAGGCGGGGGATGAGGGAACCAATGCCATGATGAGCGACTTTATCACCGAGCAGGAAAAAACCGTATGGATGATGAAGGCCTGGCTGGCGGAACAGGTTTAACCCCAAACGGTGTATTCAGATTCGGTGCGCATAAAAAAAAGCGCTGTTGGTTTTCAACAGCGCTTTCTGATTTTACTGAGGGTGCTTAAGTCCCTTCGCTCAGGGAAAAACTGCCGTCTCCGTTGAAGTTGGTTACCCGGATGGTTACTGTCCATATTCCGGATGTTCCTGAAGAAGTCACCCCACCAATGCTATCGGGTTCCGAACCTCCCTGAATCGTCCGGTCCAGCACTACCATTCCTTCAGCGTCCTCCACAATCATCTGGAAGGTCCCTTCAGAACCCAGGGTTACATCTGCATTGTAATCTGCTGTGCTGAGGTTGTTGTTCCAGCTGAACATGCGGGTGGTAGTGCCGCCATTCCCCGTAAAGCTCGCGTCGATGTCCCCGTTGAAGTCCGAACGGTCTCCCACCACAAAATCCGAAGGACTGGCAGTGAGTTGGGTCCCGTTAACAGAGACCCGCGCAAAGGAGTCATCATCTTTGCTACAGGCAATAAAAAGCACCATAGCAGGGATTAGCAGGGCGTAGGTAGCGATTTTTGTAAATGATAATTTCATAGCTAAAAGGTTTAATAGATCATTTATGATTTGGGTATTTACAACAACCTAAACGCAGGGAACCCTACCCATATTTCATTTTTTTTAAAAGCGGATCCGCAGGTGGATGTCTTCTGAACCCACCTCAAATTGTACCGCGTCAAAGGA
>JAWWDW010000078.1:0-7092 GCA_033719735.1 Robiginitalea sp.
CGCAACATCGATTGGGATGCTGCGGTTTTTTTTTATCAAATCCTCCCAAAAGATATCCCGGAAGCCATGAAGGGACATTTTTCTTGCGGCTTTGGTTATAAAAAGGTAATTTGAACGAGCTATCCAGCAAACGGGTACATTGGCACACCTAATCTACGACTAAATGAAGCGTTTTCTTTTTCTATTGCTCTGGCTTCCCCTGTTGGGGTTTTCACAGGCACAAAAGGACATCGACCCCGTCGCCATTTCCATAATCGACAAAATGGGGGGGGTCATCGGCAGTTTTGGCACCTGTGCCTTCAACCTCAGCACCGTTTATGACGAAACCAACCAGGAAGGCCTGATGGAGCGAAAATTCGAAAGCCACAAGGTCTATTTCAGGGGGCCGGATAAAATGGCGATCCGATCCAGGGGGGAAAAGGGCAATAAGGGATACTGGTACAACGGATCTGTATTGACCTGGTATTCCTATGACGAAAACAATTATGTAACCATCCCGACCCCGGATACGATCATCGAGACCATCGACAGCCTGAATACCACCTTTGGGTTCCGGTTTCCCGCGGCGGATTTCTTCTATCCCGCTTTTGGAGACGACCTGCTGGAAGAATTCGATACGATAAAGTTTTCGGGGATCAAGTCATTGGGTGACACGGAATATTTCCACATCATTGCAGAAAATGACACCTATAATTTTCAGCTCTGGATTGAAAACGGGGCCTATTACCTCCCCAAAAAATACCTGATCATCCGCAAAGCCCCCGAGCTGTTCATGGAGGAAGGCACCTTTGACAACTGGATCACAAATCCGAGCATGCCGGATGAGATCTTTGAATTTACCCCTCCCAAAAACGCCGACCTGATCGACATCATGCCAAAAAATTAATCAAGAGTTCTGATGAAACTAAAACTTTCCACCGCATCATTCCTGAAGGCAACCCTGGCTGTCCTTTTTGTATGCTTTCTAACGCCACTGGAGGTAGAAGCCCAGCGAATGGGACACCGGGCTTCCAGGCAGACGATGTCCCGGCCTCCCGCCAGAAGTTCCAGGCCTGCTGCACGGCCGGCGACACGTCCTTCCAGCCGGCCCTCCACCACCAGGCCCAGCACCTCAAACCGGCCCAGCATTAACGGGGGCTACCAGAAAGCAACCACCCGGGATATCTCAAGGCCCTCTTCCCGCCCTTCCACAGGTACCCGCCCGTCGAACAGGGCAGTTACCACAGACCGGAGCACTTCAAAAGTGACGCGGCCTTCAAATTCCCGTGAGACCCCGAACCGGGGGCAAAATGGCGGAAACCGGGTCAGCGACCGGTCCAACAACCGGGTTAACGTGGACAACAGCCGCAGGGGCAACAGGAATATCAATATTGACAACAGCCGTACGGTAAATGTCAACCGAAGGAATACCTATGTGCGGACGAGTCCCAGGGTTTACGTACGCCCTCCCTACATATGGGGTGGTTTCCATTTTTACTGCCACCGCCCGTATTACTGGCATCCGTACCGCCCGTATTACTGGGGGCCTGTTTGGCACCCCTGGGGGTACTTTGTGACCACCCTGGCCACCACGGCCATCATCATAAGCATTACCAATGACAGCGGGAACCAGGAAGAATACCACTACGAGGAGGGCAACTACTACCTGAAAACGGCAGACGGGTTTGAAGTCGTTCAGGCACCCGTGGGGGCCACCGTATCCGAAATCCCGGAGACGGCCCAAAAAGTGGAGGTGACCGAAAATACCTATAACTACTACTACGGCGGGGCCTACTATGAAAAAAACGCCGAGGGGTATACGGTGGTACCCGCCACGGCCGGAACCATCGTGCCTCACCTTCCCGAAGGAGGGGAGGAAGTAAAAGTAGGGGACCGCACCTACGTGAAATTCGGGGAAACCTACTACCAACCGATTCAGGTCGATGGGAAGGATATGTACGAAATTGTGGAGGTAACACCCGAAGACGCATAAGCATCCGGAGATTTTATGCACAGAGGGGCCCTGAAATGGGGCCCTTCTGTGTTGCAGAGGACATCGGAATCCGTTGGTCCCCAAAATCACAGAACCGGGAAGCATCTGGAAGGCATGTCCCGAGGGTCTGACAATTTGGCCCGGGCATGATTTTTGTTGTATCTCCCCCGTATTTGTGGTAATTTTAGAGTATGGCCACACAGGCAGTCATAGAAAAAGAGAACAAGGAGATCGCCAAGCAGTATAAGGAACTGCTGCGGATCAGCTATCAGACCCTTACCGAGGAGGATAAGAAACTGATCCGGCAGGCCTTTGATGTGGCCGTGGATGCCCATAAGGACCAGCGGCGCAAATCCGGCGAGGCCTATATTTTCCACCCGATTGCCGTGGCCAAGATCGTCGCTTCGGAAATCGGGCTGGACGCCACCTCCATTGCTGCGGCCCTCCTGCACGACGTTGTGGAGGACACGGCCTATACCCTGGACGACATCGAGCAGATGTTCGGGGAGACGATCGCCCGGATCGTCGACGGGCTTACCAAGATCGCCAACCTGAAGCAGGATATGAACATCTCCCAGCAGGCGGAGAACTTCCGCAAGATGCTGCTGACCCTGCACGATGACGTCCGGGTGATCATCATCAAGATCGCCGACCGCTACCACAACCTGCTCACGCTGGACTCCATGCCGGAACACAAGCAGGTGAAGATCGCCTCGGAAACCCTGTATATTTATGCCCCCCTGGCCCACAGGATCGGACTGTACAACATCAAGACCGAACTGGAGGACCTGAGCCTGAAGTACACCGAGCCGGAAGTCTACCGGGATATTCAGGGCAAGATTGCAGAAAGTAAGGAGGATCAGGAGAAATACATCGATGACTTTACCGAGGTCATCAGGGATTCCCTGGACAGGGAAGGCCTGAATTACCATATTCAGGGACGGATGAAATCCATTTTTTCCATCCGGCGTAAAATGCAGGCGCAGAACGTCGCTTTTGATGAGATCTACGACAAGTTCGCCATCCGCATCATCTACAAATCGGACCGGAAAAACGAAAAGTTCCTGGCCTGGAAGATCTACTCCATCGTCACCGACCACTTTACGCCCAACCCCGTGCGCCTGAGGGACTGGATTTCCTCCCCCAAAAGTACGGGCTATGAGGCCCTGCACATCACCGTGATGGGCCCCAAGGGCCGCTGGGTGGAGGTACAGATCCGCAGCGAGCGCATGCACGAGATTGCGGAAAAGGGATACGCCGCCCACTTTAAGTACAAACACGGAGACCACAAAGAACAGGGGATCGAACAGTGGCTCAACCGCCTGCAGGAAGCCCTGGAAAACTCCAACGGGAGTGCGGTGGATTTTGTGGAGGAATTCAAGCTAAACCTCTACTCCAAGGAGATATTTGTCTTTACCCCCAACGGGGAACTCAAGTCCCTTCCCAAAGGGGCGACCCCCCTGGATTTTGCCTTCAACATCCACACCGAGGTGGGCATGCATACCCGGGGGGCCAAGGTAAATGGAAAACTGGTGCCCCTCAGCACCCGGCTCAAAAGCGGGGACCAGGTTGAAATCATTACATCGGACAATGCCAAGCCCAACCAAAACTGGCTTGATTATGCCACCACGGCCCGGGCGCGCTCGAAAATCCGCTCCTCCCTGAGGGAAGAGAAGAAGGAGGTTGCTGAAGAAGGAAAGGAAATCCTGAGGCGTAAGCTCAAATCCCTGAAAATCACCCTCAATGAGGATGTGATCAATAAAATGGTTACCTATTTCAAGCTGAAAACCAGTCTGGACCTCTTCTACCGGATTGGAAACGGCGCAATAGACAACCAGCAGATCCGGGATTTCGCCGCTTCCTACAACAATGCGTTTTTGAAGTTCTTCAAAAACCGCATCCGGCGCAAACCCACCCCGGAAGGTATCGACCGGGATGAAATTACCACCAGCTATGACATGCTTGTTTTTGGCAAGGATGAGGAAAAGCTCAGCTACACCCTTGCCAACTGCTGCAACCCCATCCCCGGGGATGAGGTTTTCGGCTTTGTCACGGTTAAAGAGGGGATCAAGGTCCACAAGAAGGATTGTCCCAATGCCATCTCCCTGCAGTCCAATTACGCCTATCGCATCATCAGCGCCAAGTGGATCGATTCCAGCCAGGAAGAATTCACGGCGGAGATCCGGTTGAGCGGGATCGACACCCTGGGACTGATCAATTCCATTACGGAGATCATCTCTGATGAGATGCACGTAAATATGCGGAACATCAACTTCAATACGGACGGGGGCACGTTTAATGGCAGCATCAAAGTGGTGGTTAAAAACAAGTCCATCCTCAAGAAACTGATGGAAAACCTCAAGCAGATCAAAGGGATCGACAAAGTAGTCCGGATATGAGACCCGGAGCGAACCAAATTCCGGGTTCCATTTCTCTCCTATTCCGCTTTTTAACCCTATTTTTGTAGTTGGATTACAGACGGAATCCCATGAACCGAAAAGATCAGGAAATCGTAAAAAACGTCTTTACCTCCTTCCTGGAGGAAAACGGCCACCGGAAGACCCCGGAACGGTACGCGATTTTACAGGAGATCTATGACAGTGACGACCATTTTGACATAGAGTCGCTCTACATCAAAATGAAAAACAAGAATTACCGGGTCAGCCGGGCTACCCTGTATAACACCATCGAATTGCTCCTGGAATGCAAACTCGTGCGAAAGCATCAGTTTGGCAAGAACCAGGCCCAGTACGAAAAGTCCTATTTCGACCGGCAGCACGATCACGTCATCCTGACCGATACCGGAGAAGTAGTGGAATTCTGTGATCCCAGGATCGAATCCATCAAGAAGACCATCGAGGAGGTTTTCGACATCGAGATTAACAATCACTCGCTTTACTTTTACGGCACCCGTAAAGACAAAGAGAAAGCCAAAGACTAATCCAGCCATACCATGCGTGTAGATTTGCTGCTCGGGCTCCAGTGGGGGGACGAGGGAAAAGGGAAAATTGTTGACGTCCTCACAAAGGAGTACGATATCATAGCGCGGTTCCAGGGTGGGCCGAATGCCGGCCATACGCTTGAATTCGACGGTATCAAACACGTCCTGCACACCATCCCCTCGGGCATCTTCCACAAAAACGCCACCAACGTGGTCGGTAACGGGGTGGTGATCGACCCGGTCATCTTCCGCAAAGAGCTCCAGCAACTCGACCGGTTTGACATCGACATCAAAAAGAGCCTGCTGATCTCCCGGAAGGCCCACCTGATCCTGCCCACCCACCGGTTGTTGGATGCCGCCTCGGAGGCTGCAAAAGGCAAAGCGAAAATCGGGAGTACCCTCAAGGGCATCGGACCTGCCTACATGGATAAAACCGGCCGGAACGGCCTTCGCGTCGGAGACCTGGAATTACCGGACTGGAAGACCCGCTACCGGGCCCTTGCCGACAAGCACCAGGCGATGATCGCCTTTTATGACGTGGACATTCAATACGACCTCAAGGAACTGGAGGCTGAATTCTTTACCTCTGTGGAAAGCCTGTTGGAACTCACCTTTATCGACAGTGAGGAATACCTCTACCAGGCCCTGAAGTCCGGGAAAAAAATCCTGGCCGAAGGAGCCCAGGGTTCCCTGTTGGATATCGACTTCGGAACCTATCCGTTTGTAACCTCCTCTAACACTACCGCCGCAGGTGCCTGCACCGGGCTCGGGATTGCTCCGGGCAGCATCCGGGAGGTCTTCGGGATCTTCAAGGCCTATACGACCCGGGTGGGAAGCGGCCCCTTCCCCACCGAACTCTTTGACCAGGACGGGGAAACCATGGGGCGGGTCGGAAACGAGTTTGGCGCTACTACCGGAAGGCCCAGGCGGTGTGGCTGGCTGGACCTGGTCGCCCTGAAATACGCGGTACGGATCAACGGGGTGACCCGCCTGATGATGATGAAGGCCGATGTGCTAAGCGGTTTTGAGACCATAAAGGTTTGCACGGCCTACCAGTACCAGGGCAAACAGATCTCGCACCTGCCCTACTCCATTGAGGCACCCTACCTGACCCCGGTTTACCATGAAATGCCAGGCTGGAAGGAAGACCTCACCGGGATGACGGAAGCTGCTCAGATGCCAAAGGAACTGCAGGCGTATATCAGCTTCCTGGAGGACGAACTGGAAGGCCCGATCCGCATTGTCTCCGTAGGACCGGACCGGACCCAGACCATCCACAGCTAGGCTTTCGTGCCCCCGGCAGGTCATCCAGGGATAAAATATGCTATTTTTGGTTAAAATTTTCAGGTGAGAAGGCTGCTCCTATTTTTGATAATCGCTTCATGTATTTCAGGGATCTCTGCCCAGGAAGCAGGTAGCAAGAAAATCGACATCGTCTACGGGGGAAGCTTTACAAAGGATGAGGCGCTGCGCCCCGGGGCCTCCATTTTTTCAAAGGACCAGCGACAGGTCCAATTCGAACACCAGGGTGCCGACCTCTGGTGCGACTACGCCCTGCTCTACCAGAAAGAAAACCGCCTGGAGGCCATTGGCAATGTCCGCCTCAAACAGGGGGACTCCATCCTCATGCGCAGCGGCTATATCGAGTACGACGGAAACCTCAAGCTGGCCAAGGCCTATGATCAGGTCCGGCTGACCAACCAAAGCATGACCCTTACCACGGACACCCTCTATTTTGACCGGGAACGACAGGAGTCCTATTACACCGACCATGGAAAAATCGTGGACTCCGTCAATACGCTCACCAGCCGGGTCGGGCGGTACTACATGATCCCCAAGAAATACCAGTTCCAGGACAGCGTGCATATCGCAAACCCGGACTATACCATGGAATCCACCCGCCTGGATTACTACACCACCTCCAAGAATGCCTATATGTACGGGCCTTCCACCATCACCGGGGAGACCTACCAGCTGTACTGCGAACGGGGGTTTTACGATACGCAAACCGAACAGGGGTACGGCATCAAGAACACCGAGATCCGGTACAGCAACCGCATTATCGAAGGGGACAGCGTCTATTTTGACAAGTCCAGGGCGTTTGCCTCGGCCACGAACAACATCAAGGTCACCGATACCATCAATAAGGGGATCATCCGGGCGCATTACGCAGAGGTGC
>JAWWDW010000079.1:0-7071 GCA_033719735.1 Robiginitalea sp.
CAGGGTACTGGGGGATATCGAAAAGGGAACCCGGCACCTGATCCAGCTATGTGCTGCTTCGGATGGCCTTCAGCGCAGTAGTGACCACCTTCGCGATACCCGGCATTTCTCAAACACCCTGTTCAATATCATGCGGGGTGGTATTTTCGACGATGCCTACAGCATCGAAAAATGGGATTTCGCCGCCTATCTGAAGCATGCCAACCGGGAAGTGTTTAAATCCGTTGAGGCCATCCTGGAAGGCCTGCCCGAAGTTTTCCCACGCGCGCTTTTAAAAGAGGCAGCCGAAACCTCCGGGGATCCTGATTTCCAAAGGTTGTGCCTGGAATACCTTCCCCTGAAATTCAGCCGGAGGCACGGGGACCCCAGCAGGCCCTGGAACATTTTTTCCATCAATACGGCCAGCGAGGTAGACGGATCAAAGATCCTGGATTACCAGGGGAACTGGAGGGATATCTTCCAGAACTGGGAGGCCCTGGCGCACTCCTATCCGGAGTATATCGATGGCATGATCCACAAATTCCTCAATGCCACCACCTTTGACGGGTATAACCCCTACCGGGTAACCAAGGACGGTTTTGACTGGGAAGTCATCGAACCGGATGATCCGTGGTCCTACATCGGCTATTGGGGAGATCACCAGATCATTTACCTGCTCAAATTCCTCGAGTTTTCCGAGGCCTGTTTCCCAGGGGGGCTGGCCCGCTATATTCAAAAGGAACTTTTTGTCTATGCCAATGTCCCCTACCGGATCCGGAGGTATTCCGAGATCCTGGCCAACCCCAAGGACACTATTGATTTTGATTACGAATCAGATCGCAGCATCCGGGAGGAACGCGAAAAACTGGGGGCAGACGGGGCCTTGCTCAGGGACGGATCGAATGCGATACACAGGGTGAATTTCATGGAAAAAATCCTGGCGACCCTGCTGGCAAAGCTTTCGAATTTCATCCCGGAAGGGGGGATCTGGATGAACACCCAAAGGCCGGAATGGAACGATGCCAACAACGCCCTGGTCGGCAATGGTGTCTCCATGGTGACCCTGTACTACCTCCGCAGGTTTCTCGCCTTTATGAAAAAGTTGCTGGAGGATGCCCCCGGGGGCGAGGTGATGATTTCTGCGGAATTACAGGACTTCTTCAGCGGGGTTTCGGGAACCCTTGTAGCGCATGAATCGCTACTGGTGGGCAGCCTGGGAAATACGGACCGGAAAAAAATCCTGGACGGGTTGGGACAGGCCGCCAGCACCTACCGCACAGGCGTCTATGAAAAGGGCTTTTCGGGAACCAAAAAGCCGCTGGAAGTAGAAGCCATAAAACACCTGGTGGAGATGGGTCTGCACTACCTGGAACATTCCATCCGGGCCAACAAGCGGGAGGACCACCTCTACCACGCCTACAACCTCATGACCGTGGAAGGAGAAGGCGGTGTTTCCATTTCCTATTTGAGCGAGATGCTCGAAGGACAGGTGGCCGTGCTGAGCTCGGGCTATCTGTCACCCGCTGAGGGCCTGCAACTGCTGGACGCCCTGAAGGGCAGTAAGCTCTTCCGGGAAGACCAGTACAGCTACCTGTTGTATCCGAATAAAGAATTGCCCCGTTTCATGGAAAAGAACCGGATTCCCGAATCGGAATTATCCCGTTCCGGCCTGTTGAAAGCGCTCCTGGAATCGGGAGATACCCGGATTGTCCGGCGGGATGTCACGGGCAGCTGCCATTTCAATGGGAACTTCAGGAACGCCGGGGACCTCAGGTCCGCCCTGGAAGCACTACACGAGGCAAATGGTCCCCAATTCGGGGAGGAGGACGTATCCCTCGTTCTTGACATTTTTGAAAAAGTGTTCAACCACAAGGCGTTTACAGGCCGCTCGGGAACCTTTTTCGGTTACGAAGGCCTGGGCTCCATTTACTGGCACATGGTTTCCAAGCTCCTCCTGGCGGTACAGGAGAATTGTCAAAGGGCCATCGAAAGGGGCGAAGACGCCTCGGTGGTAGGGCGCCTGCTGGAGCACTATTACGAGATCAACGCAGGGATTGGGGTACACAAACCCCCATCCCTCTACGGGGCGTTCCCAACCGATCCGTATTCCCATACTCCCCAGGGGAAGGGGGCCCAGCAGCCCGGGATGACCGGCCAGGTAAAGGAAGATATCCTCAGCCGATTCGGGGAATTGGGTGTTGTCCTGCGGGACGGGCAAATCGAATTCAACCCCGCCCTGTTGCGCAAAGAGGAACTCCTGGCTTCCGCGGATTCCTTTTCATATGTCGATTACCGGGGCGAATCGCAAAACCTGGACCTGCCCCCGAATTCGCTCTGTTTCACCCTTTGCCAGGTTCCGGTGGTGTATGCCCTGTCGCAAGACGTCGGTCTTGAACTCCTTAAGGCAGATGGATCAAAGACCACCCAGCAGACCGCTGTGCTATCGAGAGAGGCAAGCGAGAAGATCTTCGGGCGGACCGGGGCAATCCGGCGGATAACCGTCTATGTACAGGAAACGATTTTAAAGTGATTTTCGGGATCCCGAAATATTTCAGTGTTTTCCTTGCCCTGTGTGCAGGGGGCCTCTCCTTTAAAGGGGGACAAACAATATCTTCAGATATGACCGAACACCTTGTAGCGCCAAAAATAGAATCCCTGATCGAGCAAATGACCCTGGAAGAGAAAATTGGGCAGATGACCCAGGTCAGGCATTTCGCGGATATTGAGGAAGAAGAAATCGCCACGCGTTTTATAGGCTCTGTCATCCATACCGAAGGGGAGGTGCCCGGGGAAACCGCGGTCGAATGGCAGGAGAAATTCAGGCGTTTGCAGGAAATAGCGCGTTCCACCAGGCTGGGTATTCCCCTGTTGTTCGGGGTGGATGCCGTTCACGGGCAGAACACCTATGAGGGAGCGACCATATTTCCGCACAACATTGGGATGGGTGCAGCCGCAAATGCGGAACTCGTCCGGAGAGCAGCTGAAATAACGGCCCTTGAATCCCGGGCCACGGGTTTCAACTGGGTCTTCTCCCCCTGTGTTGCCATCCCCTATAATGAGCGATGGGGCAGGGTCTACGAGGCCTATTCCGAGAGTAGGGAGCTGACAGAAACCCTGGCCCGGGCATCCGTTTTGGGACACCAGGGGGAACACCTCGGACCACAGGGCGTCATGGCTACCGCAAAGCACTTTATCGGGGACGGCGCCACCGATTTTGGAAAGGAGGGAGGTGAGACCTCCCTGAGTGTCATTGAAGTCAAAAAGCATTTACTCGGACCCTACCGGGCAGCCATTGAAAGTGGGGTCGGGTCGGTCATGGTTTCCTTCAATACCCTGGAGGGAATCCCCATGCATGCCCATAAGGGGATGATCACCGGATTGCTGAAAGAAGCGATGGGATTTGAAGGCATTGTGGTCTCGGACTGGAAGGGATATTCCAAATATGGGGAGCACGACATCATCAATGCAGGAGTGGATGTGGTGATGGCCGTGGACGGAGACCTGGATCTTTTTCAGGAGGGGCTCAAAAAGGCGGTTATAGATAGGACCGTACCCATGGACCGCATCGATGATGCCGTCAGGCGAATCCTGCGCCAGAAATTCAGGTTGGGGGTGTTCGAAAACCCATTTCCGGATCCTTCCCTGATCCGGGTCATCGGGCAGCAGGCGCACCGGGAAGTGGCTCGTCAGGCGGTACGGGAGTCCCTGGTCCTGCTCAAAAATGAAGGACGAACACTGCCCCTGTCCAAAGACCTGGACAAAATCGTGGTGGTGGGTGCCCATGCAGATGATGCCGGGTTGCAGTCCGGGGGATGGACCATTAGCTGGCAGGGAGCTCCAGGCCCTTATAAAGGGGCTACTACCCTCTTGGATGGAATCCGCAACCATGCCAGGGGGGAAGTGATTTATGATCCGGATGGGACGGGCAAGCATCCGGATGCGGATGTGGTCCTCATCTGCGTGGGGGAACTCCCCTATGCGGAGTTCTTCGGGGATGTCGGACACGACACAGGAGATTTCGAATTGACCCTGCCCGAGGCACAGCGCCGGTATCTTGCCAGCTATGCCCGGAGTGATGCCAAAGTAGTGGTGGTCCTGATAACCGGACGTCCCCTGCTGGTCACTGAGGAAATAGGAGCATCCGATGCCTTTGTGACAGCCTGGCTCCCAGGCTCCGAGGGAGCCGCGGTGGCAGAGGTGCTTTTTGGGGATTTTAATTTTAAAGGAAGCCTGCCACACAGCTGGCCGCGATCCGCGGGGGACCTCAGTGGAAAATTCGGACCCAATTTCTGGGATTCCGGTGCGGATCCCTTGTTTCCGATGGGTTTTGGGCTCCGCTACGGGGCCCTCTAAAAGACAACATTATGAAGTATATCACTCAGTCATTCGAACGGCTTGAATTTTTAAAAATTACCAAACCCCTCTTTATGGCGGGAGTGCTGTCCCTCTTCCTGTTTGGGATATCCTCCTGCGGGGGCAAAAAAGAAAAGAACGAAGCATCCAAACCTAAAACCTCAACTGAGGTGACGGCAAAAGATATTCTAGGCAATAAGGCGTACCCGGCGATCTCCTATGGGGGGTACCGCCACAACACCCGGGAGGAGCAGCCATCCGTGGAAGAACTCAAAGAAGATATGAAACTGCTTTCCGCCATGGGGATCCGGGTATTGCGTACCTACAACGTCCACCTGCCCCACGCTTCCAACCTCCTCAGGGCCATTCGGCAACTCAGGCAGGAGGATGCAGGCTTTGAGATGTATGTGATGCTCGGGGCGTGGATCGACTGTAAAAATGCCTGGACGGACCTGGAACCCGACCACAATCAGGAAAGCGAGCGCAATGCCGTTGAAATCGAAAAAGCGGCCGCCCTGTCCAATGAATACCCGGACATCGTCAAGGTCCTGGCCGTTGGAAATGAAGCCATGGTCCGGTGGGCGACCAGTTATTATGTACAGCCCTCGGTCATCCTGAAATGGGTGACCCACCTGCAGGAAATGAAAAAGAACGGGGAACTTCCCGCCGATTTATGGATCACCAGTTCGGACGACTTTGCCTCCTGGGGTGGGGGAGACCCTTCCTACCACACCCAAGATCTCGAAAAGCTGATCCATGCCGTAGATTACATTTCCATGCATACGTATCCCTACCACAATTCCCATTACAACCCTGAATTCTGGGTACTTCCTGACGGGACGGAAGCAGATCCCGACATGGACAAGGTGGATGCAGCCATGGCCCGGGCAAGGGATTTTGCCAAGGCACAGTACGAGGCGGTATCGGCCCATGTAAAGCGCGTGGGGGCTGACAAACCGATCCATATAGGGGAAACCGGCTGGGCCACGGTCTCCAACGGACATTACGGGCCAAAGGGGTCCCGGGCCACGGACCAGTACAAACAAGCCCTGTACTACCGGCACATGCGCGAATGGACCGGGCAGGCCGGGATTTCGTGCTTTTATTTCGAGGCCTTTGATGAGCCCTGGAAGGACGCCCACAACAAGAACGGGTCTGAAAACCACTTTGGGCTTTTTACGGTGGACGGCAAAGCCAAATTTGTGATTTGGGACCTGGTGGATAAGGGGGTCTTTGCGGGAATGACCCGGAATGGTAACCCCATCACCAAAACCTATGATGGGGATAAGGACACATTGATGAACGAAGTTTTGGTACCCCCTACCCGGGAAGAGCAGGAGGCACTTCCAAAGTAATCAACAGCACTCCCTGCCTTTTTGGAATGACAAGCTTACAGATATGAAATTGAAACACACGTATTGCCTAACCCTGATCTCCACCCTAATTTTAGGTGCCTGTATGAAGAATGAAACACTCCCGGCTGAAATCTACCAGACCGATGCCAACGGAAACAAACTAACCCTGCTTACCCGGGAGGTACGGGAACCTTCCGGTTCCAGGATTATCCTGCAACCAAACACCCGGTTCCAGACCATCACAGGGTTCGGGGGCTCCTTCACCGAAGCTTCGGCCTCCCTGCTGTACCGTCTGGGAGATGCGAACCGAAAGAAAATCATAGACGCCTATTTTGGGCCGGAGGGCGCCCGGTATTCCCTGACGCGTACCCATATGAACTCCTGTGATTTTTCCCTCGGGCAGTACTCCTATGCCCCTGTTGAAGGCGACCTGCAACTGGAACACTTTACCATTGAGGAAGACCGGGAAGATATCATCCCTATGATCAAAGAGGCGATGGCAGCTTCCGAAACGGGTTTTAAGATCCTGGCATCCCCATGGACCGCCCCGCCCTGGATGAAGGACAACAATGACTGGAGGGGGGGCAAACTCCTTCCGGAGTATTATGAGACCTGGGCCCTCTTTTTCTCCAAATACGTGGAGGCATACCGGAAAGAAGGGATTGATATCTGGGGGTTTACCGTGGAGAATGAGCCCCTGGGCAACGATAACAACTGGGAGAGCATGCATTTTACCCCTGAGGAAATGACAGACTTTGTCCTGGAGCACCTGGGCCCCCGCCTGGAGCAGGACGGACATGACGTTAAAATCCTGGGGTATGACCAGAACCGGGAGCATTTAAAGGAATGGGTGGATGAAATGTTCCGGGAGGAAGCTACCTCAAAATATTTCGACGGAACGGCAGTCCACTGGTATGCCAGTACCTTTGAGGTGTTCCCGGAGGCCCTGCAATACGCCCACCAAAAAGCCCCCGAAAAGCACCTGATCCAGTCTGAAGCCTGTGTGGATGCCGAAGTCCCCAAATGGAAGGACGACCAATGGTACTGGTCTAAAGAGGCCACCGACTGGGGTTGGGACTGGGCCCCGGAAGACCAGAAACACCTGCACCCAAAATACGTTCCGGTCTACCGGTATGCCCGGGATATCATCGGGTGCCTGAACAACTGGGTGGATGGCTGGATCGACTGGAACATGGTCCTCGACCGGCAGGGAGGCCCCAACTGGTTTGAAAACTGGTGTGTAGCCCCGGTCATTGTGGACCCGGAGCAGGATGAGGTATACTTCACCCCCCTGTATTACACCATGGCGCACTTCAGCCGGTTTATCAGGCCCGGGGCGGTTCGCATCGGCGTTGAGAATACGGCAGGCCCCCTGCAGGTAACG
>JAWWDW010000080.1:0-7023 GCA_033719735.1 Robiginitalea sp.
ACCTTGAGGGTACCCCCCGGAAGGTCGAGGTCCCGCATCCGGATCCCGATCAGTTCGGCCCTTCGGATCCCGGTGGTGTAAAACAGCTCCACGACCAGCTGGTCCCGGAGGCCTTCAAAATCATCTCCCCCATCCCAGTCGGAGAGCAGCTGCTGCATTTCCGTTACGGAAAAGGGCACCTCCAGTTTCCGATCGGTTTTCAAGGGCCGGTGTGCCGAAAGCGGGCTGGAGTCGATCTCGCCTTTGCGGAGCAGGTACTTGTAATACGATTTCAAAGAGGCGATTTTTCGGTTCACGGTCCGATTGCCATAGCCGGATTCCATCAGGGAGATGATCCATGATCGGATCACCGAATACGGCATGGTTGACAAGGGGGCATCCGCGTGGCCTTCCCTGCAGTAGTCCTGAAATTGTTTGAGATCCCGCAGGTAGGCCTTAACAGTATGGGCCGAATACTGCTTTTCCAGGGAGAGGTACTTTTGAAATTGTTCCGCGGACATGGCTTAAAGGTACAAAAGCCGGAAAAAAGAAGCCCGGGCTTTGAACCCGGGCTTGAAATTATATAGCTGAAGCTTTTAAATATCTTCCTGATCCCTGAGGTGCTGGATATACCGTGCCTTTAGGATTTGCTGCCGTCTTTCTACAGAAGGTTTGGTGAACTGCTGTCTTTTGCGCAGTTGGCGCATCGTACCTGTCCTGTCGAATTTACGCTTAAAACGCTTGAGCGCGCGATCGATGTTTTCTCCTTCTTTTACTGGGATTATCAACATGGGCTACAACCTCCTTTCTTTTAGTTTTGCGGGTGCAAATATACACGCATTCCTGTAAATCTACCCTAATCCTTTAAAATATTTTTTGCAATGACCACTTTTTGGATCTCCGTGGTGCCTTCGCCAATGGTACACAATTTGGAGTCCCGGTAGAATTTCTCCACAGGAAAATCCTTGGTATACCCATAGCCTCCATGGATCTGTACAGCTTCGTTAGACACCCTTACGCAGACTTCAGAAGCATACATCTTGGCCATGGCACTCAGGCGGGTGACCGGCTTCCCGGTATTTTTGAGAAATGCGGCCTTGTGAACCATTAATTCCGCTGCTTCGATTTCCGTGGCCATTTCGGCCAGCTTGAAAGATACCCCCTGGAACTGGCTGATGGGCTTGCCAAACTGAACCCGCTCCTTGGAATACTGAAGGGCTGCCTCGTAGGCGCCTTTGGCAATCCCCAGGGAGAGCGCCCCGATGGAAATGCGCCCGCCGTCAAGGATCTTCATGGACTGAATGAAACCTTCGCCCACTGGCCCGAGGCGGTTCTCATCGGGAATGCGGCAGTCGTCGAATACCAGTTCGGCCGTTTCACTGGCCCGCATTCCGAGTTTATCCTCTTTTTTACCACTGCTGAACCCCGGGGTACCCTTCTCCACGACAAAGGCGGTCATCCCGCGGCTGTCGCCCTTCTCCCCGGTACGTGCGATCACCACGGCAATGTCCCCGCTTTTGCCATGGGTTATGAAATTCTTCGCCCCGTTGAGCACCCAGTGGTCCCCGTCCTTTTTGGCGGTGGTGTTCATCCCCCCGGCATCCGATCCCGTATTGTGTTCGGTAAGCCCCCAGGCGCCTATCCATTCGGCGCTGGCCAGGCGGGGGATCCAGCGGGCTTTTTGCTGGTCATCTCCAAACATGAGAATATGGTTTGTACAAAGGGAATTGTGGGCCGCAACGGATAACCCTATGGAGGGGTCCACTTTAGAGATTTCCTCGATAATGGCGATGTATTCGTGATACCCGAGACCGGATCCACCCAGGGACTGGGGCACCAGTACGCCCATAAAGCCCAGCTGACCGGCTTTTTTAAACACCTCTACCGGAAAGGTCTGGGACTCGTCCCATTCCATGATGTGGGGCTTGATATACTGCCTGGCAAATTCCCGGGCAGACTCGGCCACAAGGCGCTGGGTCTCTGAATACTCAAAATTCACAGCTGATGAAGTTTCAGTAAGCATAGCAATTTTTTTAGAGCTTCAAATATAGTGCAATTCTGTCAATTTTGGTCTGTGGGATGCTTTTGATCGACCGCAGCTCCTGCAGGCTTTCGTACGGTCCGAGGCGATCCCTTCGGGCGACAATCGCCCTGGCCATTTCACGGGTGAGATACAGGATCGAAGCCAGTTCGTCCACAGTGCCTTCATTGATTGAAACGCGCTCCACGGCAGGAATGGCGGTTAGGGGGAAGGTTGCCATGACCTTCCCGGCCACCGCAGGCTCAAGCCCGTACACATCATAGAGTTGTGTGGGGTCCAGAAAGCCCCCCAGGGCGTCCCGGAATTTTACAATACGCCTGGATAATACAGGCCCAACGCCCAAAACCGCTTGGAGTTCCCCGGCAGTTACCTTATTAAGGTCCCTGCCCGCTGGGCTGGGTTTGGGGGGTTTGACCAGGGCAGGCTCCCGGGCGGCGGGAAACCGCAGGAAAGGACGCAACCGTTGGAGGGTGCTGTCCGGCAATCCGCTTACCCGCCCGAACTGGTCCAGGCCGTTGAGTACCCCTCCCCTACTTCGGAAGGCATAGAGACTGTCAAGGGCCTGGGGTGGGATCCCGAGCAGGTATCCCTTAAAATCTTCCATGTTGTTGGGATCAAAAGGACGAAGGGTCCAGCTGCCATTTTTCGGAAGCTGCGACCTGAGGCGGTCCAGCTCCGCCTGTTTCAGGGTGTCCGGCCTAATCAGGCCTTCGCGTTTATGCCAGCCAAGGAGCCCGGGCACACCCCAGGAGGCAACTTGCAGGAGCAATAGGATCATTAGGAAGTAAAAAACCCCACTCCGGACTCTTGGATGGTCGCCGAAGTGGGGTCCTGGTCGCCTCATGCCCCGAAAGTAAGGGCTGAGACTGTGTTTAATTTGCAGGCTGCTTCTGTTTGCGGAACAGCTGGTTGTTTTTAAGCTTGTGCCAGTAGTCGTCCAGGTCCTTGCGAACCTCGCCCGACATGATATACAACCCGATGATGTTCGGGAAGGACATGGCAAGGATCATCATGTCCGAAAAGTCCAGGACAGCGCCCAGGCTCACCGAGGCACCGATGACCACAAAAACCAGGAACAGTACTTTGTAAACCATTTCCGACTTCCTGCTCTTGCCGAAAAGGTAGGTCCAGGCACGCATACCGTAGTAGGACCATGAAATCATGGTGGAGAAGGCAAAGAGGAAGACGGCGACCCCAAGGACGTATGGGAACCAGGAAATCTGACTACCAAAGGCATCCGAAGTAAGCTGTGCCCCCGCCATGCCTTCCACTTCATGCATGCCGGTAAAGATCAACACCAGGGCCGTGAGCGTACAAACCACCACGGTGTCGATAAAGGGCTCCAGCAGGGCCACAAAGCCCTCTGAGGGCGGATGGTTGGTCTTTACCGCGCTGTGGGCAATGGCTGCCGAACCAACCCCGGCCTCATTGGAGAAGGCCGCACGCTGGAAACCGACAATCAGCACCCCGACGATCCCCCCTTTGATGGCGGCGGGACTGAAGGCCCCTTCAAGAATGGCCGAAAAGGCCCCGCCTATATTCTCTATGTTCATAATGATCACAGCGAGCGCCGCGATCACATAGATCGAGGCCATAAGCGGAACGATGCGCCCTGTGACATTTGCAATACTCTTGATTCCCCCGATGATCACGACGCCTACCAGGATGGCCGTTACCACCCCAAACCAGAAGCCGTTGCCCTGGAGCACGCTAAACTGGCCCGCCAACTGCTCAAAGGACTGGTTTGCCTGGAACATGTTTCCGCCTCCAAAGGAGGCTCCCACACAGAGGATGGCGAAAAGCCCTGCGAGCACTTTGCCCAGGCCCTTGAGATTCCTTTTTTCCAGGCCGAAACGGAGGTAGTTCATGGGCCCGCCAAAAACCCGGCCGTCCGGGAGGATATTCCGGTACTTGACCCCAAGGGTACATTCCACGAATTTGGAGGACATCCCCAGGAGTCCGCAGACGATCATCCAGAAAGTGGCCCCTGCACCTCCAAGGGATACAGCCACCGCCACCCCGGCGATGTTTCCGAGGCCTACGGTACCGGAAACGGCCGTCGCAAGCGCTTGAAAATGGGTCACCTGCCCGGGGGCTTCCGGGTCGTCATACGAACCTTTGGCAAGGGCAATCGAATGTTTGAAGCCCCTTAGGTTGATAAAGCCCATCCGGAAAGTAAAGAAAGCAGCTCCGAGTACGAGCCAGATCACGATAAATGGGATCCCTTTGGTTACGGGGTCCCCATTGGGATGGGTCAGGGTGATGGGCTCGTCGTATTCAATTTTTGCCAGGTAATGGGCTCCCTGTTCGATCACATCCTCTGCATTGGAGGAATTGTAGATAACATTGCCCTCGGAAACCAGATGGTTCAGGGTGCCCCGGGCATCGGCCGTTACCGTCATATCCGATCCGTTATCCCGGGAAATGGTTGCAATGGGGTCCCCTTTATTGACTTTGGACCCTTCGGGCCGGATCCACTTCTTAAGCACATAGCGCTCCTCGACTTCCGGGCTCCATCCGGGAATGGGGATTCGTTTTGAATTCGTGTATACTACCGGGTCGTAGATACCGGTGGCCGCAAAAGGATCCCAGAATAGGACCGATCCCAGCGCGCTTACAGCCGGGGTCATGGCCCCGTTGAAAATCTCGGTGATTGCCTCGGTCGGCACGGGGTAGACGCGGGTGACGGAATTCCCCTGTGCATCAAAGATCTCCACCTCATAGGGGATCCCTTCCACCAGGCCTGTTGCCCGGTTTGAACTAAGTGGGGTACTTTGGTTGCTCCATTTATAGGTATACGGAGGGCGGCCCCCCGAGACTTCCAGCCGGATGACTCCGTCATTGATGCGGTTGGAAGGGTTATTGATGGTTTCTTTCACTTGCAAGTCCTGGGCAGCAACCGCCAGGCCCAGGAAACCGAGCAAAATAGAAAATAAACGCTTCATAAAGGATGGATGAGTTAGATGGTTTTAGTTCTAAGGTCAGGCAATATCCAAAAAAAAAATCACCCTATCAAATCCTGAAATCAAAACCAGAAAGGGATACGCGGAATTTCCAAAGAGGCAGGACACTGGAGGTTCAACCAGAAGAAGCAGGCCTGCCATGGCCCCTGAAGCGCTTCTTTTACAAGGCCTATCCTGTCCCGATATGGAACATCTCGTTGAGTTTTCGGATCTGGTCGGGCCTGCCCAGGACAATGACTTTGCTTTTTGGCTGCAGGGGCATGTCGGCCTCCGGGTTGATGATGTAGGTGCCATCAGGCTTTACATACCCGATAATGGTACAACCCGTTTTCTTGCGGAGGTCCAGGTCTCGCAGGGTGTTGCAGTGCAGCTGGTTGGTGAAGTCCTCGATCTGGACCTCTTCCAGGTTGGTAGTGTGCTCTCCCTCCAGGGAGAGCTTGTCCATAAAGGTGATCAAATCCGGCAGGACTACCAGGGAAGCCATATGGTCCCCCCCGATCTTATCCGGCATGATCACCTTGTCGGCCCCGGCGAGTTGCAGCTTTTTCTGGGAGGTGATCTGGGAGGCCCGGCTGATGATAAACAACTTCTGGTTCAGCTGGCGGGCTGAAAGCACCACAAACAAGTTGGCTGCATCGTCCGGTAGGGTGACGATCAGGTAGCGCGCCCGTTCGACCCCTGCCAGGAGCAGGACCTCATCCTCATTCGCATCCCCTTCCACAAAAAGGATCTCCTCCTCGTGCTTTTCGATGATTTCCCGGTCCTTTTCTATAACCACAAACGGCTGTTTATATGCCTTGAGCCGCGCCGCGGCCTGGGCCCCGTTACGGCCAAACCCACAAACAATGACATGCTTCTCCAGGCGATCGATTTGCTGTTTCACTTTCTTTCTCTTTAAGGTTTGAAGGGAGTTTCTACTCAGGATGTATTCGGTCACCACCGAAATGGCAAAGGCGAAAATAAAGATGCTCGCCGTGATCAGGACCACGGTGAAGAGTTGTTCCTCGGTACTGAGGGGTCTGACTTCACGGAAGCCGACCGTGGACACCGTGATGATGGTCATGTAAAGGGCTTCCGTCCAGCTGAAATCTGCGATGAACCGGTAACCCAGCACCCCGATTATCAGGACGAGGCTCACCAGGAATAGGGCGAAATAGATCTTGGAGCGTAGCAGTCTTAACATTAGCATCGTATCATAGATCGAAGACAGAGGTGCGTTTGGTATAGACCAGGTCCTTGATTTTCAGCCAAAAAGCAAGGAACAGATACAGGGCAAAACCAAAACCGAGCGTGGCAAACGTCAGGTAAATAAAGGTGGTCCTTACCACGCGGGTTCGGATCCCGAGGCGTTCCGCAATACGGCGGGAGACCTCAAACCCCCGTTTCTGGAAATAGTAGAGGATGCGGTAGAAAAAGCCTATGGATTCGGTCTGTTCCTGCCGGGCCCCAATAGGGTCTTCATGCCGCTGTTTATTCGTAGGTGACTTCACCTTCCCATTCAATCATTCCACCCATAAGATTGTAGGCCGCGGAAAATCCCCTGGCACTCATCAGGGCACACGCCTGTCCGCTTCGGTTGCCCGACCGGCAATAGAGGTAGTAGTGCTTGGATTTATCCAGTTTGTCGAGTTCTTCGAGGAATTCCTGGGGCTTGTAGAAGTCCAGGTGGATGGCACCGGGGATGAAGCCAGCTTCCATTTCTTCCGCAGTACGCACGTCCATGATAACGGCGTTGTCGTCCTTATCCAAACGGGAACGCCATTCTTCTTGAGTGAGATCAGCCATGATGCAAATTGAAGGGTTTACTGCAAAAATACACAATCCCACCCAACCGGCATACCTCCTCAGGCCTTTATGGAGCAACCTATGGCCCTGGTGGTTTGCAGGGGGACCTCTTTTCCCATGAGCAGGGCCTCCACGGCCTGTTCCACGTACCGTGTCTTAACGGCACCGGCATCCTGATAGTTGTCATCAATGGTGCCGATATAGCGCACCCAAAGCTCCCCTTCCGACCGCTGCAGGATGAATACGTGTGGGGTC
>JAWWDW010000081.1:0-6987 GCA_033719735.1 Robiginitalea sp.
CACGGGAACCCCACCCGGTCCGATATTGAAGCGGTCCGAAAATTCCAGAAGGACAATGCCGCTGCCCTTTCCGCAGACCTCAATGCCCAGTTCGATGAACTGCTGGTGACCATGGAGGAATTCTTTGCCCCTGTGAAAATTGAAGATCTCAAAGAAGGGTTGTCGGCCGTATCAGAAGCGTCCCTCAGAAACCGGTTGTCCGGTGAAATCGACAAACTGAATTCAGCAGCGGAAGCCAACCGGATCCAGAATGCGGCGGAGGCCATGTGGAGCATCCGGGAAAACATCGGCTCCGAGCCCACCGCAGCCGGAAAGCTGGCCCTGATGGACCTGTCCCTGAAGCTCGAATCGTTGCTGGTACGAACCGTGGCGGAATACGCTCCTGCCGATCTCAAAGCCCTTGTGGATGAAGTATGCCACCTCAGCATGGCTTCTGCAGCCTCCGGGTATACCGAACTCTGGGAATGGAACCAAATCCGGGGGGACCTGAATCCAAAAGGTTCCGGAACGGTCACGTTGGAAGAACTCAATACGATCGCTGACGCCGCCAGGAACCAGCTCAACTGGGGTACGAGCTACAACAAGGCTGTCTTTGATGAGGATGTGGAGCGGTTCAAGGAGTTTGAACCCATGGCAGCCGGCTTCCTGGATGACCGGATTCGTGGCTCCGTGGCCCTCTACCTCGGAAACCAGCTCGGCAAACTGGGGAGCTTTATCACAGAGCAGGAAAACCTGCGAAATGAAGTATTGGATGTAAGCAATTCCAGCCAAATCCATGGCCTGAACCCGGGCTATGCCAATGGGCAGCTGATCGTGGTGGAGGGGAACCTGGAGAACCTGGACGTAAAACCGGAAAACATATATGTGTTCCAGCGCCCGCCCTCTGACCTGAGGCCCGTGGGAGGCATCCTGAACATTGCGGAGGGAAACCTGGTTTCCCACCTGCAGTTGCTGGCGCGAAATCTGGGGATTCCCAATGCCTCCATTTCAAATGACAACCTTCAGGAACTCAAGAAATACAATGGGCAACGCGTCTTTTATGCGGTTTCCAACAAGGGTACGGTCATCCTGAAAAAAGAATCTGAAATGACGGCAGAGGAAAGGGAACTTTTTAAAGAAGAAGTTCGCAGCGAGGAGATGATCGAAGTCCCCGTGGACAAAATCCGCCTGGATCAGACCACTATCCTGAACCTCACGGAGGTGGATGCCAACTCCTCCGGGGCGGTCTGTGGCCCCAAAGCGGCCAACCTGGGGGAACTGAAGAAGAACTTTCCGGACCATGTGGTGGACGGCTTTGTAATTCCCTTCGGGATCTTCCGGGCCCACCTGGACCAGCAGATCACCGGAGGCAACCAGACCTACTGGGAGTTCCTCACAAACATCTACGCTACGGCCCGGAAAATGAAATCCGAGGGCAGTTCGGAAACCGCGGTGGAAAAGTACCAGCTCGAGCAGTTTGCCAAACTCAGCGAGATGATCATTGAGATGCCCATGCTGGATAGCTTCGTCAAGGACCTCGAGGATTCCTTTACCGGCATCCTCGGCAAACCCCTGGGACAGCAGCCGGTCTTCCTGCGGAGTGATACCAATATGGAGGACCTCGCCAGCTTTACGGGGGCCGGCCTTAACCTGACCCTCTTCAACATCCTCAAGCGGGAGGAGATCGTGAACGGGATCAAAAAGGTCTGGGCCTCTCCCTTTTCGGACAGGAGCTACCGCTGGCGTCAAAAATACCTGAACAACCCTGAAAATGTATATCCGTCCATCGTGGTGATTCCCGGTGTAAACAACGATGCTTCCGGGGTGATGATCACCAAGGGGGTTAGTTCCGGAAGGACGGACGAGATCACGGTAGCCATGAGCCGCGGGGTCGGCGGGGCCGTGGAAGGACAACTGGCCGAAACCTGGGCGATCCGGAAAAACGGGGCCCATCAGCTGATTGCCCCCTCCCGCGAGCTCTATTACAACAGCCTGCTCCCCTCCGGAGGCACCGAGGTGGTTGGAACCTCCCTGGAGGAACCCATCATGGGGGAAGGTCGGATCCAACAGATCAACAGCTTCAGCAAGGAGCTCATTAAAACCATGGAAAGCAGGGGGATCGAAGGGCCCTACGATGTGGAACTTGGCTTCAAGGACCGAAAAATCTGGTTGTTCCAGGTACGTCCTTTTGTAGAGAACAAGGGAGCCCTGAGTTCAGAATACCTGCAATCGATCACGCCTGAAGTGGACCAGAACAAATCCATACGTCTTAACACAACCTTTTAATCATGAGTAAAATACTAGTTATTGCAGCCCTGCTGTTCGGCAGTTTTTTCGCAGCCGATTCCAAGTATCCCTATGACGGATACGAGCGTACCGGGATCAAACGCCTGAAATGGGTGGAAGCCGTCAAGAAGGGGGAAATCAAAAGCAACCGCCTGCGCCCCGGGGCTTTCTACCCTATGAGCGCCATCAAACTAAACCTGGTGGATCGGGACCTGGGGCCCATACAGAATGGCGTCCCCCAAAAGGACCCCGAACTGCAATCAAAGGTATCAAACCTGTTCAGGGGGCTCAACCCGAATTACTCCATGACCCTCCTGGATATGTCCCCGGGCAAGGACCTGCGGTATGCGGAACACCGCCCCTCCGCCCAGTACCAGCCGGGCAGCGTTGGGAAACTCGTGGTGCTGGCAGCCTTTTTCACCGGGCTCAAGCATGTCTACCCGGACAACTTCGACAAACGCATCGAACTGTTGAAAACCAAACAGATCACAGCGGGGCAGTGGGCAATTTCGGATCACCATACCGTACCTGTCTACGATGCGCAAACCGATAAAATGGTAAAGCGAAAGGTGCGGGCCAGCGACGTTTTTTCCCTTTTTGAATGGGTGGACCACATGGTCTCGGTCAGTAACAACGGGGCAGCCAGCATCGTCTGGCGCGAGGCCCTGCTGATGCATATTTTTAAGGACCAGTATCCCTCCCTGACCTTCGAGGAGGCAGAAGCATATTTTAAGAGCAAGCCAAAATCAGAGCTTTCAGAATTCGCCATCAACACCGTTAACCAACCCCTGCGCGACCTCGGGATCACCGAAGACGAATGGCGTTTGGGCAAATTCTTTACCGGTGGGGCCGGAGGCTATATCCCAGGGCGGGGTGGCAGCACCGGGACCCCCATAGGCCTTATCAAATATGTCCTGGCCCTGGAACAGGGAAAAATCGTGGACCGGGAAAGCAGCCTGGAAATGAAGCGCCTGCTCTATCTGACGGACCGCAGGATCCGGTATGCCTATTCTCACAAGCTGGACAGCGCCGCGGTGTATTTCAAATCGGGGAGCCTCTACAGCTGTGATCGGGAAAAGAACCCGGACTGCGGCCCCTACCAGGGGAACCGGTATAACTATATGAATTCGGTGGCCATCATTGAACATCCAGACGGGACCCGCTATGCGGTATGCCTGATGTCCAATGTGCTCAACAAGAATTCGGCCAACGACCACCTCGCTCTGGCGGACCGGGTGGACGATATGGTCCGGGACAACTAAGCCGCAGGGGTCCTGAGGCTTTCGAGCACCTGCCCGGCCTGTTTGCGGACCGTCTCAAAGCGGCTGCTTAGGAGCTTTTCTGCCAAGGGGGCATAGGAAGGTTCCCCCAGCTGGCCGATCAGGTAGAGGACGGCGTGCTTGATCTTGATGTCATGACGGCCGATCAGGGTTTCAAAACACTCCCTTTCTGTATAGGAAGGGAGTTTTAGTTTGGTGACCAGCTCTTCTGAGTACGCCACCCCCTGGCTGGCCGCATCAATGATCGGCAGCAGCGTATGGCGGAGGCGGGATTCCAGTATGTTGTCTACGAACTCGATGGCATTGGCGCGCTCATTGTCATCCCCGGTAAGGGCCAGCTCCAGGATCGTCTCTACCTCCTCTTCGAAGTAGTGGATCCCTAGCAATTTAAAGATGCGGTCCAGATGCCCGTCCACGCGGTGTTCCAGAATGGTAATCAAACCTTCACGCGCCTCCCGGATCCGCTTTGCCTGATCGGTTTTGGGGTCCTTTTCGTGTTCGGTAATTTGGGTATGCAAAAAGGAAAGCAGGTTTTGATAGATCTGGCATTCCTCCAGGATTTTCCTGGCGATCAGTTCTTTGTCAATTTCCAGGTCGGGTTGTTCGATTTTTGCCTCCCTCAGGGCGGCGATTGCCTTGATGGAAACCGCGTATTCCGCCTCGTCTATAAATTCCATCAGTGCCTGAATGGCTTCAGGTGTATTGAGAAGCTTCAGGACTTCGGGCACAAAAAGGGCATCCTGAAAAGCCAATTCCTGGTCTTCGACCATGCGCTTCAGCTTCGGGACAATTTCAGGGCCAAAAGCCCGCAGGGAATCAACAGCCTGCCGGCGTACCGATTTCTTGTGGAGGAGGCTCGTGATATAGGGGATGAACCGGCGATCCTTGATTTGGGCAACCGCCTCCAATGCCGCCTGTACTACTTCGGGATCTTCAGCTAAAAGGTACTTCGCCATGATCCTGTAGTGGGATCTCAAATGGGTATGCCCGATAGCTTTCAATACCGCGATCAGGTCGAATTTGCGCCTGGCATCCCAAGGGGGTTTTCCAACCTTCCCAAGAAGGGTGTCCACACGTGTGCCCAACTGCAGAACATTCCTTAAACCTGTATCTGTGTGGACTTCCCTGGCCACTGCCAAAAGGGTGAGGGCATGAATGTTTCCGTGGTTGCTGTGGGCCTCATAATCGAGGATCTCTTCACGGTGCAGGTTGTGGTCTTTGTGGATCAGGTAGCGAAGGGCGCAAATGACTACCGCATCCGATGGGTCGTTCAGCATCTCCTTGATCTCCTCCCGAAGATCTTCCTTATCCATGTAATACAGGTTCTCGATGGCCAGGGATCGCACCGCCTCTGAAGGATGCGAAAGCAGGTTTCGGATAGAATCAAAATAGAATTCGTCCGGTTCGCGCAGGATTTGCTCCAGCATGTAGAGGACCTGGGATTCTTTGCCTGATCTCAAGACGCGGTCCACGGTTTCAAAAAGTGTTTTGTCGGAGGGATGCAACTGGTGCTCCTCCATTTTTTTGGCTTTGGGGTGCTGGGTGACCAACAATTGACGGAAGGAATTCAGGTAGGCCTTGTAGATACGGGATATCAGGAAAACCCAAACCAGGATCAGGCCTATGTTAATGTAGCTTATATAGAGGCTGGGGATTTTCAATCCGTTGATCAGAAAAATCAGGATCGCACCTGCCAGCCCCGTCGCAATGCTGTCCACCACAATGTCGACAAAGGGCTTGGTGTGTTTGCGTACCTCGATGGGTATCGGAATATAGGTCAGTTCGGACGCCGCCTTGTTGAGGGATTGTTTGAAGCTGCCATCCGCGATCTTGATCAGGACCACCACCCACAATTCAGGGATGACCAGCAAAAGGATGGACCCGATCAGGATGCCGAGTGGCAGGAACATCAGTGCCTTGCCTACCCCAAACCAGCGCAGGATGCTCTTTGATACGAAAAGCTGGATGAGCAGGGATACCACACTGAGGGTTGAAAACCAGAATCCGAAGAAGGCGGTCAGCTTTTCGGGGTTCGTTATTTTCTCTGCTGCAAAATGACTGTACTGGTAATCCACCAGTTTGGCCACGATTACGCTGATCCCCACCGTTGAGGTAATGAGGATTAGCAGCCTGTTTTTCCGGATCATCGTCCAGGGGGAGGTCTCCACCTTCGCCTTTTTAGGTTTCTCAATCTTGCTTGCATGCACATAATGCTTCCAGAGATAGGAGCTGATGGGGATGCATACCAAAAGTAACAGGGCAGCCACGAGCAGTAAATCCTGAGAAGGGATAAACCGGCTCAGAATGGAGGTGAGGTAGCCCCCGAAGATTCCCCCCGCAATGGCCCCGGACCCGATAAAGCCAAAAAGGCGTTTCGCTTCACGGACGTTGAAAACCAGGTTCGCCAGGATCCAGAACTGGGAGGTGGTCAGCAGGCCGTAGATCGCCACGAACAAATACGGAGCGTAGAGCCATCCGGTATTGTCCGGATGGTAATTCAACAAAAAACAAAACAGGCCAAAAAGGGAGGCACAGAAAACAAGGGTACCGAAAATGACCCGGTTCAGTTGGAAAGACCAAAGGATTTTATCGTAGATGAGGGAAAACAGCACTGCCACTACGGCGGTTAGGAGGTAGGCGGTAGGCAGTGCCTCGGAGGTCAGTTCGGAGAGGAATAAGGAATTGATGGTGGGTTTGACGATCAGCAAGGTGGTGATCAGGATAAATACATAGGCCTGCAGGAGGACGGCTTTGCGGATTTCGGATGGTCGAATATCAAAAAACTTCTCGAACAAAAAGGCTACCTTCATGGACTATCTCAATTTTTTGCCTTCAGGATTTTTTCCACGACCCCAACCAGGCTGCGCACCGTAAGTTCTCCCCTGGGGTCTTCCGTCAGGGCGACCAGGATGTACTTGCGATCTTCATCCCAAACCAGGACGGAATCCGAATGCCAGGATTTCCAGGAACCGGATTTCCGGTAAAGGGAAGCCTCAGGAGCGATCTTTTCCAGGGAATGGACAAATTTATGCTTGATCCCCGGATCCTTCATGATCTCCAGCATGTCCTTTGACCGCTCATAGGTGACCAGCCTCCCAAAGACAAGGCGGTAATAAAAACGGCATACCTGGTAGGCGTTGGCCGCATGGCTCAGGTTTTTCATAGGCTCGCGGTTGGTCCCCCCGGTGCTTCGGGCATACCGCTTGCCAACCCAGAGTCCTCCTCCCTCCGCCTCCGAATAAAATTCGTTTTCCGGGGCCCTCAGAACACTTTCGATCTTTTCATAGCCCAAAATATCAATGATACGGGTGGTTGCGGAATTGTTCGAAAATCGGATCATCTCATTCATGTCCTTTCTGAGCGCTTCGGATTCAGCGACCTCCCCTTTATCGATGGCGTCCTCGACAGCAAGCAATACGGCAATCTTCGGCAAACTCGCCGC
>JAWWDW010000082.1:0-6939 GCA_033719735.1 Robiginitalea sp.
CGCAATTCAGTATCGGGAAATCCCTACTCCACGATCAGATACCCACCTTCCCTGCTCTGGTAATAGGAAGCCGTGGAATCCGGATGGATGACTTTTATATAGGAACCCAGAGGTAAACGCCTTCTGGCAACTACATTGGGAGCAGGACTCCATTGCCCCACGATCAGGTTATTATAGATCACCTGCAGGGTAATTCTTTTGGGAGTCGTGTTGATCAGGATGTGCCACCAGTTCTCGACATCCTCATTTCCAGGGATAAAAATTCCCCGGTTTGGAATTAAGCCCGGGGCCGGTTTTTCATTTTCGCTTGAGGGGATATTTAATTTTTCCAGGGGCTTCAGTTCCATATGTTGAAGGATCGCGTCCATACGGGTTGCCCCGGCATTGTTATGTGTGAGTTCCAGCTGGCAGTATAGTTCGGCGCAGGAAGACCTTAGCAGGTCCAAAGCCTTTATCATGTGCTTTGTATAATTTCCAACACGTTCCAGTTCGTACTGGTACCACCCTGAGTTGTTCACGAAGTCTATGGCAGCCTGCCTGTCTCCGGGTCCTCCTTCAAGAAGATAGGGCGCCTTGTCGATCAGCCGTTGGCGCAGGGATTCCAGGTAGGCCTCAAAATCCCCGGATAATTCCTGCATGTCCTGGCTGTTGGACTCCCAGGTAACCAGGTCATAGATGAGGGGGTGGTAATTGGGCGGAAAGTCTGTTTTCTTCTCGATGAGCTCCTTCATCCCGGGGCTAACCCAATAAAAAGAAGGCAGTTCAAAGACCAGGGAGTCATTGAAAAGGTAGTGGACCATCCCCGGATGCTCCTGGTAGTACTCGGTGCCAGGGGGTTTTTTCAGCAGGGTCAGAATGGAATCCAGGGTCCTGGATCTCTCAACAAAAGGCGTAATCCAGGTGGACACCGGAAACAGGAATTCCCTGGTATCCTCAAACAAGAGGTCGAGCTGTTTCCGGGTTTTCCGGGCCTCATTCCAGTTGTCCACCTGAAGCGCGATCAGGATCCCCAGCACGACCAGGAGGATTTCACCCAGGGCGTAGAGCAGGTACTTCCGGGCTGCCCCGGTTGCTATGAGTCTTCTACGGATATGTCTGAAGAACCGGATCACTCCGCCTGGTTTAAAAAGTCATCGATCTGTTCCATCAGGGCTTCGATTTCCCGATGGTAGGATTGCAGATAGGCCGTATGGTATTCCAAGTTCTTTTGCATCCCGAAAAGATCCCCAAAGATCATAGAGTTTGTCCTGAAATTTATGTCCTCAGCGGACTTGAAATCATTAGGCACCCCCAGAGCTGCTGTTATCGATTCCCGGTTCATCAACAAGGGGGTGATATGGTCCACAAAATAGCGTGTGAGTTCTTTTGCCCGCTCCTGGGTACCATAGTTGAGTTCCTCCTGGGAATAGTAGGAAGAAAGACTATTCCTAAGGGAATCATTTGAAATTATTGCTATGGTCTCACCGGAAAGCATGTTGTCAAAGGCCACCCGGTTTCTGCTAAACGGGGAGAAAGAAGCAAGGGTGGGCATATTCCTGTTGATGGCCATCATGGCCTCCCGGTTTGATTTGGCCTCGAGTATTGCAAGAAGACACCTTGTGATGACTGAATCCTTCACGCGATTCCTTGCTATCCAATAGGTAACACTCTCCAAATCCTCCTGCAGGTTCGATCGTATTTCTTTCAGGTAAACAACCTCCTTTGTTTTCAACTTCTGCTCCTCGTTCCAGGTATCGATCTGCAAGGCCAGCAGGATCCCGATGACCACCAGGGCGATTTCCCCCACGGCATAGAACAGGTAGCGGCGTACCTGCCCATTGCCGATTAGTCTTTTGCGGAGTTGTCTGAAAATACGGAACATAGGGTACCAGCCTTCCTAGCTCAAAATACAAAAATCCAAAGGATTCCTTTCGCACTACCGGATTAGATTCACCAGGACAGGGAAAGGCACTTAAATATTCAAATGGAAGGGGTATAGCTTTTGAAGTCAAAAAGCAGGGGTGGGGAAGTCCCCGGAAATCCCCTGATTAAAATCTATCCTTTCAAAACGTAAAAAGCAATCAGTTCCGTACGAGAAATGAATGTATCCCCCGAATCCCGGGCAGTCAGTTTCCCGCTAATTTCTCTTTCAGGAACGCCTCTTGCAACCTCCGGGTCACCGGCCCCATATCGGTTTCGTACAGGACTGCCCCATCGATTTTCCGGATAGGGGTGATCTGCGAACTGGTCCCTGTGAGAAAGGCTTCATCCATATTTTGAAGTTCCGCAAGCGGGATCCCTTCCATCCGGACTTCAAGCCCAAGTTTTTGGCAAAGTTCCAAAACCACCTGCCGTGTGATCCCGTCGAGGATAAATTCGTCAGCCGGATGGGTGTAAACCACCCCGTCTTTTACAAAGAAGACATTGCAGTGGGAGGCCTCTGTGACTACCCCGTTCCTTACAAGGATGGTTTCATAACACCCGTGTTCCATGGCATACTGGTTCGCCATGACATTGCCCAACAGGGAGGTCATCTTGATGTCACAGCGGGACCAGCGAAAATCGTCCCGGGTCACCGTGGAGACCCCTTCGGTGACCAGGTCCGGGAGGGTTTTGGGCCAGGCGTACATCATGGCGGTGGGGCGGATTCCCTCCGGGTAGGAATGCTGTCTGGGCGCCACCCCGCGTGTTACCTGAATGTAGAGCATGCAGTCCTTCCCCGTGAGCCCGGATGCTTCCAGCAGGGCTGGGATTTCAGCTTGCAGGGCATCCACATCAAAAGCGATGCCTATTTTTTTTAGACAGCCCTTTAACCGATCCATATGGGCCTCCCCATAAAAAAAACGCCCTCCGATCTGCGCCATGACTTCGTAGATGCCGTCCCCGAAGATAAACCCCCGGTCAAAAACCGAGATTTGGGCATTTTGGGCATCCAGGATGGCTCCGTTAAGGTATACTTTGGTGGGAAAGGCTTTTTTCTGTTGCATGGCTTTATTTTTTAATTCTCCGGGTTAGAGGCTTTTGGGTGTTTCCCGGGCTGTCGGTACAGGCGGTAGTACACCCAGGCGGCAATCCCGCCTGTGAAGGAAAACGCAGCAAGCATCCAAAAGACATGCCGGTGCCCGGCCTGCCCCGGAGAGCTGTCCAGCAGCAGGCCCATAGCAGGTCCTGCAAAGATATCCGGGGTGTATCCGATCAGCGAAATAAGGCCGACGGCCGTCCCGGTCAGCACCAGGGGGATCCGCCCTTTCTGCATGACTGCAAAATACAAAGAGCGGGCCGCATAGACCCCCGTGGCCACAATCAGGATGGAAATGAAAAAGAGGGCCGTGGCAGAAGCCGTAATAATGCCGGTTGAAAACAGCAACGCCCCCAGGAACGAAACCACAAAGCTGACAAAGAGCCAAAGGGTGGTTTGGGTACGGTCTGCAACCACCCCGATCAACACCCCGATCACGGGTCGGATAAAGAGCAGGAACGTCCCCACCTGGGCAGATTCCACCTGGTCGTACAGCATCACATCCCGGGCGTAGAGTGAAAATACGTCCGTGATCTTGTAGCCCACATAGGCACAGAGGATGATCACCATCAGCAGCCATACCGCTGGCAACCTGAGCACTTCCCTGACCTGGGAGACCGTGATTTTTTCCAGGAGGATCTCCTTTTCGGCGTTTCGGTCCAGCTTCATAAAGAACCATACCAGCACTCCCACTACCGCTACAATGGCAGAGGACACCAGGATCACCTGCCTGAAGGCGGCCTGGCGATTCTCAGTGGTAGCCACTCCCAAATCCGAGGAGAGAAAAAGGGAAAAAATAAACACACCCAGTGCCCCGAACAGGGCCCCCACTAGCCCGCGCCCCCCGTCGAGGAAGCCAAACGCCTTCCCCTGGGAAGTGGTTCCGCCCCAAACCCGGGTGGCTTTGATCATCGGGGCCCAGAAAAGGAAGATGGTCGTAAACCCCCAATACCCATAGAGGATGCGCAATACCGTATATCCAGGGAAGGTGGCGTATACCAGCCCCCCCAGCCCGGTCATCCACAGGGCCACAGCGATCAGTTTCCTGGGCGGGAACTGGTCGGCCAGGGGCCCGCCGAATAGGTAGGAGAGCAGGGCTACAAAACCATAGACGGAGAAACAAAGCCCCAGCTGGGTATTGTCCAGGGAAAATGCCTCGAGTACCGTGGGCCTGAAGACCCGGGACAAAACAAAGGGCAGTATAAAGACGGATTCCCCGGCCAGGATCAACAGCAGAAGGTAGTACCAGGGGGCTTTTTTTGGGGGATTTGTGTCCAGCGGATCGTTTTTTGGTCCCTAAAGGGTTACAGGTCAAAAATAATGGTTAACTTTTAGCACAACAATTCATATTTAAATTAACTGACCACTATGGAGAAATACATTGACAGCGAAATCACTCAGTATTGGATTCACTTTCAGGCTGGCGAGCTGAAGAAGAACCACATTTATCCACAGGCCATGATAAAATGTTATCACGAGGATGATTTTATGTTACAGATCAATTTCTATCCCGATGCCAAATCTGTGCCTCCAAACCACTATGACAAAAAGAAAAGATTAGTCTACCTCCGGTACCCCATGTCGATGTATGTTAACATAATGGATATCCTGAGGAATGAAAAGCCCATTTATTTCCGCTACAACAAGGCGCTCAACGTCGGGTTTGTCCGCACTGGAAAAGAACCCGTCGGAGAGGGCGAATACGATGCAGATTTCTGAAAGCCGGTATTTACGCTACCAGCTGCTGAATATAAAAAGGGCAGGGACGATGCGTTCCCTGCCTTTTTCTTTTCCCGCCAGGTGATTTTACTCATTCCCGCACCACCCGGAATCCTGTGTTGTCCGCTTCGGCTGCATTTTCAGGGGTTCCCGGGTCTACAAAATCATAGGCGCTGTAGTCATAGGTCTTCAGGGAATCCCCGGCCAAATAATATTCCGCCACATTCCCGCCAAGGTCGTAGATGAGTACCTCTTTTTTGACGTTTACGCCCGGATGACTCCCGACGTTTTTCACCAGGGATATGCTGAGTTCCCCAAGTTTGTCCTTTAAGTCGGGCACATCCAGGGAGGTGAGCTCGTATCCCGCCCAGTGGTTCAGGTTGTTTTGGTCCTTGAAGTTTTTTCGTCCTGTTTTATGCAGCCTTTTGGCTTCCGTTTCATTGGGCAGGCGGTAGGTGTTCCCTGTTTTTTCATTCAACCAGTCGAGATAGGCCTTTATCTCTTCTATGGACAGGCCTCTGACGGGCTGGTTGGCATGAAGGCGGTCATAGGTGTTTCCGGTATAGGCGTGGTACTGCGCCAGGGTCACCTCATGGGTGCCCACTGCAATGGTATCCCTGCCCAGGGAGACCACCCTCGGGATGAGGGTGCCCTCCCTCATTTCACCGACCAGGCCTTCCGGGGTTACTGCCTTCTGGAGCGATAACATCGAAGCCAGGGGACTGTCCTTTTTATAGGCTTCATTTTCCTTTTTTTCCTCCCCGAACAAATAGGTGTCGATCCATGCGATCTCCTCCTTCATTTTCCGAAGCTGGTGGGTGATTTTCTGAAGGCCGTGGGGCTGGCCGGGGAACCAGAGAAATTTAACGGGGGCCTGTCCTACCTGTTGCAGGCCGCGATAGTATTCCCACCCCTGGTCCCTGGGGACGGAGCGGTCCTCACTCCCGTGGAAGATGATGGTGGGGGTTTTGATCTTTTCGATTTCGAAGATGGGGGAGTTTTCGATATACCATTCATTGTAGTGTTTCCCCCCTGTATCATCCCAGGGGGCGCCCCCGAAATAGCTTTGGTCAAAGGTCACCCCGAACCGGCAGGTTCCGTAGTCCGAGGTCCAGTTGATGTCCCCGGCCCCGGGGGCGGCTACCTTGAACATGTCGGGGTATTTGAGGGTCATCCAGGTGGTCAGGATGGCCCCGTTGGACCAGCCCATCAGGCCGAGTTTCTCCATGTCGACCATCCCTTTTTCCCGCAGGTACATGATCCCGTTGTAGAGGTCTACCTGTTCCAGGGAATAGTAGTTCCCATTTTTGATCGATTCGATGAATTCCAGGCTATGGGCCCCGGAGCCATGGTAATTTGGCTTTAGTACAAAGGCGCCTTTGTCCGTGTAAATTTGCGGATAGGTAGACCACCGCTCAGACCACTGGTCCCGGTCTACTCCGGTAGGCCCCCCGTGGATGCTGAGGATCAGGGGATATTTCTTCCCCGCCTCATAGTCTTTTGGATAGTACAGGACCCCATTGACCGAATCCCCTTTGGCACCTTCCCAGTAAATAACCTCGCTTTTGGCGATGGGTTTCTTTTTCAGCTTGTCGTTCAGGGAGGTAAGCGTCTGCCGATCTTCCAGGGATACCGCCCTGCGGCTTACCTTAATTGTTGCCAGGTAGTATTCCGGCAGCTGGGAAGCCGTGGAATGCTGGTAGATCAACTGGCCGGTTTTCTCATGGAAGGCCTGTATGACAACGTGTTCCTGCTGGTCGCCCAGCTCAATGTCCTTACCCTTCCAGGAATCCCCGTCTTTCTCATAGTACCGGACCTTTCGCAAGGGGCCGTTGGCGAGCTGTGCGATCACATCGCTTTCATGGAGGAAGAACTCCCCGGAAAGCCCGTTTTCCCAACCCAGCGCTACTTTGGTATAGCCCCCGGAAGCGAGCTGGTACTAATAGAGCTCGCTGATTCCTGCCCCGTTCCATTCCGGGTCTGAAGAGGTTTCTGCACTGAAATAGAACCCCTTGCCATCCCTGGTGAACTTAAAGCCACGCGGGGATTGCATGCTCGATAGGATTTTTGAGGTTTCCCCGGTTTTGAGGTTCATCAGCACATAGTTCGGCTTGGGGTTCCCGTCCACCCCGTAGTCCGGGGAGGTGATTTCCTCGTAGACCAGGTGGGTACCGTCTTCAGAGACGGAAAAATTGGAGATCCGGTAGTCATTCTCAGTGATC
>JAWWDW010000083.1:0-6904 GCA_033719735.1 Robiginitalea sp.
ATCGAAGTGCCCGTCCTCAAAGGGAAGGTCACAGATATCCGCCTTTACGTCGGCCAGGGGCGAATTCAGGTCTGTGGTCGTATATTCCAGGTTGGCAAGCTTTCGGAATCTTTTATAGAAGGCCTGTTCCGGGGCAAAATGCAGGACCCGCAGCCCTTTGCTGAAAAAATCGGTCTCCTTCTTCAGGTAGAGCCAAAGAAGCCGGTGCCGTTCCAGGGAGAGGGTCGAAGGGGAGAGGACGTTTTCCCTGGGGGATTCATAGCCGTAGGGGAGGAAGGTCCTGAAGGACTTCCCGTCAATGGGGTCGGTATACTGGTCCCCCCGTAACCACAAGGCCAGGAAGGGACGGACCAGATAGCTCAGCCGGATCAGCAGTGGCCGGGGAATCCGTTTCAGCACCCATTTAAAAAGTCGTTTCACGCTGGCTTTGTACCTCAGGTGGTTATGGGATGTCTCCGGAATTCCGACTCCTCATCACTTTCAATCCCCAGGGCGTCGTAGATGTACTGAAAGGTGGACAGGAGTTCCGGTTTGCCGTCCACCAGGGCCACGTCGTGTTCAAAATGCGCACTGGGTTTGCCGTCGGCGGTAAGGATCGTCCACCCGTCCTTCAGTTGGCGTACCCGTCGGGTACCCATGTTGATCATGGGCTCAATGGCCACCACCATGCCTTCCACAAATTTTTTCCCCCTGCCGCGCTTCCCGTAATTGGGCATTTCCGGGGATTCGTGTAGTTTGGTGCCGATGCCATGGCCGACCAGTTCCCGGACCACCCCATATCCGTGGCCTTCGCAGTATTGTTGTATGGCATGCCCCACATCCCCGACCCGGTTTCCAAGCCGGAATTCCCGAATCCCGATATACAGGGACTCCTTGGTTACCTGTAGCAGCTTGCGGGTTTCGGGAGCCACCTCCCCAACTTCGAAGGTGTAGGCATGGTCCCCGTAAAACCCGTTTTTAAGGCTCCCGCAGTCCACAGAGATAATATCCCCGTCTTCAAAGGGGGTATCTGAGGGGATGCCGTGCACCACCTGGGCATTGGGGCTGATGTTCAGTGTATTCGGGAAATCGTACATGCCCAGAAAGCCCGGCTCGGCCCCGTGATCCCGGATAAACGTCTCTGCCAGCCTGTCCAGGTGGAGCCCAGTGACCCCAGGTTTTATCTCCGAGGCGAGCATTCCCAGTGTTTTTGATACGATGAGGGCACTCTCCCGCATCAATGCTATTTCTTCTGCTGTCTTAACGTGAATCATTGGGTATAAAAAAATAATACAGATGGGCTTTCTCAGTCCCAGTCGTAGGCGTGTTTATAGGGTTCCCCCTTAAGGATGGTCAGCATATCGCCTTCAAGGGTCTCTATCGGAAATTCAACGATCCGGTTCATTTCCTTTCCGTCCTTGTAGAAAATGAAGGTGGGTACATTGGTCACGTGCAATCCCTCCTCGTATTTCTGTGGGGTCGATTTCTCGCGTGTCATGGTAACCAGGCGTACAGCCTCTACAGGATAGCCTGCGCCCTCCAGGATCTTAACAAATTTCGGGACCTCCCGCTGGCTGTCCTCACACCAGGTGCCGATAAAGGCATGGATTTCAACGTCTTCCAGGAGCGGGGCAATGGCCTGTACGGTAGCAGGGTCCGGCTGTGCGGCCCGGTAATTTTCTTCAAACCAGCGGTCAAAAGGTTCCGTCAGCAGGGAATCAAGGCTGGCGGTTCCCACCAGGATCACCGAAATCCCGACCGGGACGCGTACTGCGTTGTGTTCGTACGAACTTTTACAGCATGCCAACAGCAAAAACAGCACTGGCAGCACTGGAAGGAGGAATCGTTTCATAGGCCTATAAAAGGGATTTTTGGGTCATTAATTCGGGTTGGGGTATCCCCATGATTTCCAGGATGGTCGGGGCAATGTCCCCCAGGACTCCCGGATGAATGGTTTTTCGATCCGGGTCGACCAGGATCAGGGGAACCGGGTTGGTCGTATGGGCCGTATTGGGGGTCCCGTCCGGGTTCACCATGGTATCGCAGTTCCCGTGATCGGCTATCACAAGGGTGGTATATCCGTGATGTAGGCCGGTTTGGATGACCTCCCTGGCACAGGCGTCCACCGTTTCGCAGGCCTTGATGGCGGCTGGCATGCTCCCGGTATGGCCTACCATATCCGGGTTGGCAAAATTCAGGCAGACAAAATCCGCTGATTCTTTTTCGAGTTCCGGGATGATGGCATCCCGCACCTCATGGGCACTCATCTCCGGCTTCAGGTCGTAGGTGGCCACTTTGGGCGATGGGCAGAGGATCCGCTGTTCCCCTTCGAAGGGCTCTTCCCGCCCTCCGTTGAAGAAAAACGTCACGTGGGGGTATTTCTCGGTCTCTGCAATGCGGATCTGTTTTTTTCCCACCCGGGAAAGCACCTCCCCAAGGGTGTCCTTGATATTTTCCTTGTCATAGACCACATGTACTCCCTTAAAGGTATCGTCATAGTTGGTCATGGTGACGTAATGGAGTTTCAGGGGGTGCATGTTTTGCTCGTGGAACGCCTTTTGGGAAAGGGCCTGGGTCAGCTGGCGCCCCCGATCGGTCCGGAAATTGAAAAAGATGACCACATCTCCCTCCGAGATTCGTGTCAGCGGTTCTCCCGCCTCATCGGTCACCACGATGGGTTTGATAAATTCATCGGTCACCCCTGCCTCATAGCTCTTTTCCACTGCAGCCACCGCGTCCGTGGTCGGCGTGCCAGTACCATTGACCAACAGGTCGTACGCCAGTTTTACCCGCTCCCAGCGCTTGTCGCGGTCCATGGCGTAATACCTCCCGACTACCGAAGCGAGCTTGCAGGGTTTGTCACTGCAGAAGGTGTTCAGGTCCGCAATGAATCCCTTGCCGCTATGCGGGTCCACATCCCGCCCATCGGTAAAGGCATGCACAAAACTTTGGGAAACCCCAAAAGATGCGGCAGCGGAGATCAGTCCTTTCAGGTGATTGATATGGCTGTGTACCCCCCCGTCGCTGAGCAACCCGAGGAAGTGCACAGGTTTGGAGGCGGCTTTGGCATAGGCAAATGCCTCTTTCAGGACCGGTTCCTCCCTGAGGCGGTCCTGTTCCACGGCCAGGTTGATCTTGGCCAGGTCCTGGTAGACGATCCGGCCAGCTCCCAGGTTCATATGCCCCACTTCTGAATTTCCCATCTGGCCCTCGGGAAGGCCCACGTTCATCCCATCGGTAAGCAGGGTGGTATGCGGGTAGCCTTCATAGAGGGAATCCACAAAAGGCGTATGAGCCTGCGCAATGGCCGAAACCGACGGGTCGGGCGAAATGCCCCAACCGTCCAGGATCATCAGTATCACTTTGTCGTTCATCCGCCTGCCGATTTGGTGAGGTTCAAAAATAACAGGAAATACGCACCTATGCTATTAATCGGCTTATTTTTAAGGGAATGATGAACAGGCTAGCGGGTGCCAAAGCTGCTTAAAACAAAGGCGCAGCCTGTTAAAATCCGGTGATTTTTACGAAATACTGAAACAATCCGCCCCCCGTCCCGTCTTTTAATCAGGCTGGGTTTCTGAAGGAATTTCTTCCGGAACGCGGGCTGAACCGGAAAAAATGCTGTGAAGAACCCCTTAATGAGTTTATTCATCAATAAAAAGACCCTGACACATGACAGGGTTTTTTATTTTCTATCCTTTGGGACCGAAAAAAGTGTTCTCGCAAAAAAGTCCGGGATCAGAAATCAAATCCCGTAAATACCCTGAAGAAAAAGGCGTATAATGCCATGGACAGCATCAGGGCACAAAACAGGGCGTAGCCTTTTAAAAGGTATACCACGTATGCAGGCCTGCAGTCTTCAAAAGCATGATCGTACAAATTCCTGAGGTGAGCTAGTGTTCCCATATAGTGTCTTTAATGGATTAAAGCCATACTATAAGGGTTAAATTGCTGCGGAAAGATTCTGGGATTCCTAAAATACAAAAAAAGCAACAGGCTGCAGGCCGTGCAGGGCTATATTCGACCTAAGCCGAAATTTCTCGATAGCTGCACGTTTCCGAATCCCCAGGCCCTAAAGCAGGTCTGGGTTGATGTCCAGGATGTTATCGGTAATGTAGTTACGTATAAACCCGGTGGTCAGGTGTTCGCTTCCCAAGAAATCATCATCTTCCAGGATCCTGAGGATGTTCATCTTGCGAAATGCGGCCAGCATCGGGATCGAGAGGGGGGCGTAGCTGTAGTGCCAGGGTTCGTACTTAAACCCCCTCCGGCGCGGGTTGTCCGTATAGACGAGGTGGAACCCGTATGCTTCGCTGTGCGCATCCATCCACGTTTTGAAATCGGCAAAGGGGCCTCCTTCCTCGAATTTATCCGGGACCAGCACATCTCCGCTGGCAGGTTTGGAAGCATCGATCAGGTCGGCATCCGTACCCCAGTGGTGCCGGCTCGTCCCGGGGATCGTGGAGTATTCGACGATCCTGTCGATGGCCTCCAGGGGCTCCATGCCTTCTTCGGTGAAGGCCATGTACTTGCGCTCAAAAATATCCCGTTGCCGTTCATAGCTGCGGTAGCTGCTCACAACCTTGATGTCGATGCCATCCTGGTAGGCGGCCTTTTTCATTTCCAGGAAGGCATCGTGGGCTTCTTTCAGGAGGTTAATCCCTTCCCCGTGGAGCTCGGGGTCCGACCGGCCGGTGAGCTGTTCCAGGGTGAATTGGCGCTGTTGTGACCATAGCGGAAAGGATGGAATGCCAACAGCCAGGCTGGCCAGCCCGGCCTGCATCATGAATTTTCTTCGCTCCATAGGATCAAAATTTAGAACATCATACTTGTATAAATCCGATATTGATGGCGCCCTGCCGGGCGCTTTTACCGAAGGTATGAAAATCCTGCCGAAAAGCCCGGGTCCCTAATCGGTCAGGTAGAAATATCCCTGGTGTTGCTGCCCAAGGTCGTGAAAGGAAATCAGGTAAAAGTATATGCCCTTCTCCAGACCTTTTTCCTTGTTGATGGCTAAATTGCTATTGGAAATCCCATTGAAATCGTTTTGGTAGTTTTCTTCCTCATAGACCAACAGCCCATGGCGGTTGTAGATCTGAATGGCATTGTTGGGGGATTCCGAAACAGCTTCTATAACCAGATATTCGTTTATCCCGTCCCCATTCGGGGAAAGGTAGTAGTTTTCAAGGGTCAGGATCTCGTAGCCGTTTTCTGGCAGGCCGGCTCCTCCAAAGGTCAGGACCGCATAGTCGCTGGGCACAAAATAGTCGGACTGAACCGTTCCTGCGTCGGTAGTTCCCTGGTAGTCCGTATTTCCCAGGTCCACCCACTGCTGTTCGGCCTTGCTCCAGCCCACTACACGAAGGCCTTCAAGGGCATCGGACAGGCGGCCGACCTCACTTCGCGCATCCCAGCCAAGCGTTACCCTGGAGGGCAGGTCACTTTCCAGGACCCAAAATTCCTTATCGCTGACTACGATCCCCGGATTCCCGGTTGGGGGAATGGGAAACGGGTCGGGCAGGCTGAGGGGCTGACCCGGATTCTCCGGAAAATACGCACAAACCGCCCGGGCATTTATGGCCATAGATTCGAGCCTGAGTGTGCGAAGCCTCCGGGAATCTCCCACAGGGAAGGTGAATTCCTGTCGGTTAAACAGGGAAGCATATCCGTCTACCTTGGAAGCATCCCGCTCCCCGGTGTAGAAGGAATCGAAGTTGAATTGCAGTGTGGCTGAATTCGGGTTGCGCCCCGTTTGGACATCCCCCTGGATGAAGTTGGCGTTGTTGTTGATCAGGATTGGCACCTCAAGAAACAGCCCTTCGGGAACGGATACCTCAATATCATAAAGTTCCGGGATTTGGGAGCCCGTAACCTTAAGGGGGCTTTCATCGGCATAAAAACCGACCAAACCGGAAGAATTCACAAACGGCCCCCTGTTGGAAAAATCCAAATGGAACCCGAGGGCACCTTCGTTGTGAAGGCGCATGGTTCCATGGTTTTGGATGCCTTCCTGACCCCATATGGCCAGGCCCGGATTCAATAACATCAAAAAAAGTATGCTCCTTATCGGGTTCATCGGCATCAATTAACGATAGGCGGTAAAGAGGACGACAATGCCGTCGGCAAAACGATCTGTATTCAGGGTAAAACCGTCCGCGTTGAAACTCGTAACGCGGGCAGAGGTTATCCCGAGATTGTCCCCATTTTGATTGCCATAGCGAAGGCCGATACAGTGGCTGTCGGACGCAAAGCGCGAGATGTCGTTTATGGAATTTCCATGCCCCCCCACATAAATTACCTGGTGAGCAATGGTCCCCCCTTCATCTCTGGCGAATCCGTTCATGGATCCGTAGGAGTTTGCGATGCCGCGTTCATTGTTACGGATACCATTGTCGGAATTCAGGTTGAAGTCTTCCACATTGGCATGGGCCGTAAACGTTATACTGGTCGGCTTAAAGGGAATGCCGGTAATGCTCGTATTTCCGGCCCCGGTGATGCGAAATGCACCTACATAGACGCGGGGTAACCGGTCAACATAGTCCTTGGTGCTTGCGTCCTGGGCGTTTACCGGATTACTGAGGTTGGTGATCGCGCCCCCGGCTGCACTGTTTCCTTCGGAAAGCACTTCGGCGAGTGTCTGATCATCGGGCCCGGCAGGTCCCTGCGGCCCCTGGGGTCCGATTTCCCCTTGAGGTCCCTGCGGTCCGGCGGGCCCAACGGGTCCGGGGTCTCCCTGATCTCCTTTTTCCCCTTGCGGCCCTTGCGGTCCCTGGGGTCCGATCTCACCCTGGATGCCCTGCGGCCCTTGGGGTCCCATTTCACCCTGGATGCCCTGTGGTCCAGCGGGTCCAACAGGTCCTGGGTCTCCCTGGTCTCCTTTTTCGCCTTGCGGTCCCTGGGGTCCCATTTCTCCTTGAATACCCTG
>JAWWDW010000084.1:0-6889 GCA_033719735.1 Robiginitalea sp.
ATATTTCGGAAACGAAGGTGCGACATAGACACTTGTCACCCCCCAGTAGAGCCACGCCAACCAAGTGTTCATCGACAGCGATCAAATCATGAGTAATCAGTCCGGGAGAAACGCCACCAATGATCTGTACATCAGCACCGAAAAAAACACGCGCCGTTTCGAGTATCTGGACGCCGTTATGGAGTTGTGAGTAGAAAATAATAACCAGGGATACCGGTTGATGCTCGAGTTGCCTTAACGCTGACTCAATAGCCTGCCTGACCGCTTCCATCTAGGAACGCAACGGTTTTGAAAAGACGTATTTCAGAAACTGAAAAGGCCTTCGCTCCCCGAGGTAGCCGAGGTTGTTTTCCTGCAGGTAGGCCTCCCGCTCAAAGCTGATATTCCGGTAGCCGGCATAAAAATCCCTGTACCAGGCACTCTTGAGCATCCATTCCAGGAAATAGAAAAGGTAGAAAAACACCAGGAGCAATTCCGCCTGTTGCCTCAGGTGGATGCGCTCATGGTTGATCAGGGTACTGTCCTGCTTCAGGGAAGCGTTGCGCAGGATGATAAAGGGCCAAAGGCAAAGCCCTACATAGTTCCTGTAGAAAAAATGTCTGATAACAAGGATCATCCCTCTGAAAAACGTCTCACTACAAATATATTGTTTAATCTTCTGGTTTTTCGGTCAGTAGTCAAATCCCGAAGACGAACGGCCTTTGCAAACCGATTTTGCATTTGCCCTTAATTTGGCTTTCCTTGCCTATTTTTGTAGCAGAAAACAGGCAAAATGCATCCGCTTATGAACGAGCGAATCCCGTTGGAAGAAGGCGATTTTTACTGGAGTCCGGAAGGCTATCGGGTATTTACCGCCCGCTACCTGCTCAAAAGGGGCTATTGCTGCGAAAGCGGTTGCAGGCATTGTCCGTATGGTTTTAACCCCAAAACACAGCGACGCGAACCATAGCGCTTTCGGCACAGATTTTGTGGTATTTTGTCTGAAGAATTGCACATTTAATCCTACCGATATGAAAGCGATCCTGCGCCTTGTATTCATCCTGACCCCCCTGGGACTTTTCATGATGGGGTGTTCCACCGTAAGCGTCCTTACCGACTACGACCGAAACGCCAATTTCACGGAATACAAAAGCTATGCCTTTTACAAGACCGGCATCGACCGCGCCCAGATTTCAGACCTCGACAAGCGGCGGATCCTCAGGGCCATTGAGACCGAGATGAACGCCAAAGGCTTCGTTAAATCCCAGGATCCGGACCTTCTTGTCAGCATCTTCACCACAGAGCGAGAACGAGTGGATGTCTACAACAACTACGGCTGGGGCTGGGGTTATGGCTGGGGCTGGGGTTGGAACCCGTATGTCTGGGGAGGTCCCGGATGGTGGGGACCCAATGTGAGCACCACCACGGAAGGGGCCCTCTACATCGACCTGATCGATGCCAGCAAGAAAGAACTTGTCTGGCAGGGTCGCGGCAAGGGGACCCTGGGAAATACCAGCAAGGTAGAGAAGAAGGAACAGCGCATCCGCGATTTTGTCTCCAAAATCATGGCGGCCTATCCGCCCGAGCTTGAGAAGTAGGGAAAATACTGCGAACCGGTCATCCTGCCAGGGGTGCGGGTAATCTGTTTTCCGGGAAATTCTGCCTGCGAATTCGTATCTTTAGGGTTCGATAGAAACCATAGGTATGAGCTACGAAAGCAACCCCATCCTGGATCGTTTGCCCAAACATCTCAGGCAGTACATCAAACCTCAGAATTACGAAGACTACTCCCCCATAGACCAGGCTGTATGGCGCTATGTGATGCGCAAAAATGTGGATTACCTCAGCAAGGTAGCCCATGAATCCTACCTGGGGGGGCTTGAGAAAACAGGGATTTCCATCGACCACATCCCGAACATGTACGGGATGAACCGGATCCTGAAGGAGATTGGCTGGGCTGCTGTGGCCGTGGACGGATTCATCCCCCCGGCCGCCTTCATGGAGTTCCAGGCGTACAACGTCCTGGTGATCGCCTCGGACATCCGGCAGCTGGACCATATTGAATACACCCCTGCCCCGGATATCATCCACGAGGGGGCCGGGCATGCCCCCATTATCGCCAACCCCGAATACGCAGAATACCTCCGCCGGTTTGGCGAAATAGGCTGCAAGGCCATCTCCAGCGCCAAAGACTACGAGCTCTACGAGGCGGTCAGGCACCTCTCCATCATCAAGGAAGCCCCCGGAACCGGCCCGGAAGAGATCGAAGAAGCCGAGAAGCGGATTGAAACCCTGCAGGAGAACATGGGGCCTCCCAGCGAAATGGCACTCATCCGGAACCTCCACTGGTGGACGGTGGAATACGGCCTGATCGGCTCGGTGGACCAACCGAAGATTTACGGGGCCGGCCTGCTTTCCTCCATAGGGGAAAGCACCTGGTGCATGACGGACAAGGTGGCCAAGATCCCGTATTCAATCGAAGCCGCCCATACCTCCTTTGACATTACCAAACCCCAGCCGCAGCTGTTTGTTACCCCGGATTTTGCCTACCTCAGCGAGGTCCTGGAAGAATTTGCCAATACCATGGCCCTCCGCAAAGGAGGGCTTGACGGCCTGGAAAAATTGATCGATTCCCGGGCCCTGGGTACTGTGGAACTGAGCACAGGCCTGCAGATTTCCGGGGTTTTCAACAGGGCCATCGCCCATGACCGGAAGCCCGTCTACCTGCAGACCATTGGGGCTACGGCTCTCTCCTACCGGGAGAAAGAACTGATTGGCCACGGGGTGGCACAGCATCCCGAAGGGTTCGGGTCTCCGGTGGGAAAACTAAAGGGCATCAACCTGGCTATTGAGGATATGAGCCCAAGGGACCTGAAAGCCTACAACATCTACGAAGGGGAACAGGTAACCCTGGAATTCGTAGGGGGCATTACCGTAAAGGGTGAAATCATCACTGGGACCCGCAACCTGAGGGGAGAGATCATCCTGATCACCTTCCAGAACTGCACGGTCAAACACGGGGATGAGGTCTTGTTCCAGCCCGACTGGGGCCTCTACCACATGGCCGTGGGACAGGAGATCGTTTCGGCTTTCAACGGGCCCGCTGACCTGCAAAGCTTTGACCTGGTCAGCCATGTCCCCAGCGAACAAACCATCCGGGTCCAAAAAGACGCAATGCGACAACAACTCGAACGCCTCTACGGGCAGATCCGGGAGTTCAGGGAAGGCACCAATACCACGATTTCCCGAAACAAGGTTTTCAGGGAGCTGAAGGCCAACTATCCGAAGGACTGGCTGCTGTCCGTGGAACTCTACGAGCTGGCCAGGGCCGGAAGTGACACTGCTTTTGCTTCTGAGATCCTGGAACACCTGGAAAAGGTAAAACAGGACCGTCCTGAAGTCGGCCACCTGATCGATGATGGCATCGCCCTGGTGGAGGGAAACAAGGTTACTTCCTGAACCTGGCCCGGTTGGCCTCATTGTCCTGCAACTGCACCAAAGGCACCTTCTTTAGGGGGTAGTACGACACCGGGATGCGTTGCCCGTCCCGTTCGAGCAGCAGCTCGACCTGTTTTTGGGTATTGCCCAGGTAGATATTCCTGGAAACCACCCGGTCCCCTTCCCGAACGCCAGCCGAAAAGGCCTCTGAAGCGGGGTCCACTGCCTCCACTTCGGTCTTTTCCGGGCTGAAATCAAAACCAAGGTCAAACAGCCCGGCTTCCTGCTCAAGGTCAAATCCAAGCTGCCCGAAGAGCTCCTCCAGCGGCAGTGCTTCCCCCCGGACGATGTGGCGGTTAAAAAAGGGCGTGAGGTCCTCGGGAAGGTAGGTGTTGACTGTATTTAGAAAATGGGCGTGGGTGAGTTTCTGCCCCTCCTCCCGCGAGGCCTGAAACAAGTCGCGCATGACATCGTCAAGGCTGTATTTTCCCCCGCTTACGGCCTGGAGTTGCAGATCCAGGTAGCAGGCGAAGAGCATGCCCCTCCGATACGGGAGCTTTCCGTACTCCGGGTCTTTCCAGAAATTCTCATAGGTGATCTCGCTGTTCGGGGCCTCTTTTGCAGCGGAGGCCCCGAGCAACCTTATGGTTTCGTTCAGGTTGTCGATAAAGTAACCCCAGTCCCTTCCCCCAATTCCATAGGTTGCGATGTTCTTGGCCGTATAGTATTCCGTAAAGCCCTCGCTGAACCAGTACTGTGCCTCCTCATCTGCATTCTCGATGGCAGACCCGATCCAGTTGTGCATCAGCTCGTGGTTGAAAAGGTACGCCAACTGGTCGATCTCGGTTTCATCATTATTGGAAACGGACGTGGCGAAGGAATTGGTCAGTCCGGTCCCCTGGAAGCTGCTGCCCCGCTCCTGGGGAAAGGGCCTCATGGTCACGGTGAAATAAGCCTGGCTGTGGTCCTTCCAGAAATCGCGCTGGGCGCGCACCGTCTCCCCCAGAAGTTCCATCACCTCCGCATCCCCGAAAGGGATCCAGTCGCCCCTCAGTGCCAGGTGCAATTGATTTCCCTGAATCCGATCCGTGTAGACCCTGAAATCCCCCCCGACGAAAATGGCGCTGTGGAATTTTTCCAGGGGGACGACTCCCAGTTCCTGGCGCCGCTCTTTACTCCCAAAACTGTTGTGGATCACTTCTTCAGGTTCCCAGCCGGTCCATGTAAGGATGATTTCCGCTGCCGGGGACTCCCCTTGCCAGTAGTGTTCTGGCAGGGCAAACAGGTTGTGGGCGAAAACGTGAAAATAAGACGGGTCTATAATCGGCCGGTAGGTAGTGTGCGCGTCCAGGGGCCCCGGGGTGTCCTGAACAATTTTGTAGGAGAGGACCATGGTTCCGGCCCCTTCCGGGTGTTCGATGCGAATCCGGCTGCTGTCGGGTTCCACCAGCAGGGAGCCCCCTCCCCCGACAAGGCGGACCTCCCGCAGGCAATTGAAGAGTCCGGCCTGTCCCCAGGCCTCATCGTCGTACCGAACGTAGGTGACCTCTCCACTCCCCGGGCTAAATTGCATGCGTACTTCCAGGGCGGGAAGGGAATCCACCTGGCTGTTTATGATCTCGTATTCCAGCCGCTGCGACGTCGGTTTCTGGCAGGAAATATGGACGAAAAATACAGCCAACAGGAATGTCTTGGCATAGCGGGACCAGGGAAACTTCATAGGAAATGGGTTACCCTTAACAGACGAGGCAACCTGAAGAATGTTTCATTCGAATCCTCAATTCCCGAAATCCATCCGGGGATACCGCCTGCGCAGGCGTTGTATTTTTGCCTGCAGGTCCTCCCTGAACTCCTGGTATTCCGGGCTTTCTCCGTGCAGCGGGCGATGCGCCAATCCTTTACGGATGGTGGCCACCTCCTCCATGACCGGCCGGGCCCCCGGGTCAATCCAGGCCTGTTCAAATCGCTCCCAGACATAATCTATTGCAGCCTCACTGGGGTGTATGAGGTCCCGGTCGTAAAACCGGTAATCCCTGAGCTCGTCCATAAAGAGTTCGTAAGAGGGAAAATAGGCCGCAGCCCCTTCCTCTACGAGGGCGTGGACGGCGGTTAACAGGTGTGCTTTGCTGCGCTGGTTTTCTATAAGCCCATCCCGGATATGGCGAACCGGGGAAACCGTCAGCAGGCAGGTTAGGTCCTTTCGGGAGGAGCGCAGTAATGCGAGGATCCCGGAAAGCGATTCCCGGAGGGTTTCCGGGGAGCTGAGCTCCCGCTCGAATTCCCTGGATGGCAGCTTGTGGCAGTTGGCTACGAGCTGGCCCGTTTTGCGGTAGCGAAACCCGTAGGCCGTGCCCAGGGTGAGTACCACGTGGGAAGAGTGTTGAAGGGCCTGTTTCAGGGCTTCGAGGGCCCGGTTAAGCTGCTTCAGCGCCTCATCCGGGGACGCGCCGGAAAGGACGGAATGCGTCTCAAGACACCGCCAGCGCCCCTGGGACTCAACGAGGTCTTCCGGGGTGAAATTCCGACCCTCCACTGCCCTTCGAAGCAGGTTCTCGACAGGGAGGGGATGAAAGAGCACCCCGAAGGGATTGCTGGTAAAGGGAAACTGGTAGTAGGCCAGCCTGTCGGAGAGGTGGGCTGCAAAACAGGAACCCAGTAGAAGCACGTGACTGGGGTACCCGATTGGGTCAGGCCCGGTGGGGATCGCTACTTCCGTACGCCATTTCATAGCATGCTGATTCCTTATTCCAGGTAGGCGCCGGCAGCCTCCAGGGCATCCGGGATTCCGGAGGGGTTCTTGCCCCCTGCCGTGGCAAAGAAGGGCTGGCCCCCACCCCCGCCCTGGATGTATTTCCCCAGTTCACGGACGATCTGTCCGGCATTCAACCCGCGCTGGTTGGCCAGTTCCTTGGAGATATAGCAGCTCAATACTGCCTTGCCTTTGTTATCGGCCCCCAGCAGGAGAAACAGGTTGTCGTATTCAGACCCGAGTTCGAAAGCCAGGTTTTTCATGGCTGCCGGATCCAGATCTACCCGGGCGGTGAGCAGTTGCACACCGTCCACGTTGCGGATCTGGCTTTTTAGCTCCCCTTTCAGGAACCTGGATTTTTCTTTCACGAGCCGTTCCACTTCCTTGCGGAGCGCTGTGTTCTCCTCCTGCAACTGGGAGACGGCCGCTACCGGATCCCCGGTGCTTTTAAGGAGTCCCCGGATTTCCTCCAGGGTCTTTTCCCTGGATTCATAATACGCCTTGACCGCATCTGAGGTGATCGCCTCAATCCGCCGGACCCCTGCGGCAATCGCACCCTCTGAAAGTATCTTGAAGTGCCAGATCTCAGCGGTATTCTTCACGTGGGTACCCCCGCAAAGCTCGATGGACTTCCCGACCCGGACCGTCCGTACCCGATCTCCGTATTTTTCTCCAATGAGGGCCATAGCTCCTTCTTCCATGGCTTCCTCCATGGGAATGTCC
>JAWWDW010000085.1:0-6873 GCA_033719735.1 Robiginitalea sp.
TAATCCCTTTTTCTGCGGCGATTTCCCGAAGCCGGGATCGGAGGGTGGGATCATACGGCTCACTCATATCCACAAAGCGATCCCCGAAATCCGTCACCCCTTTGAAGGCCAGGGGGGACCCTCCCTGCAGGTTGATGTGGTCCTCGATCAGCATCAGGTCTCCTTTCCTGTAGTCCAGGTTAATAGCCCCTGCCGCATTGGAGATGAGCAGTTTGCGGATCCCGAGCTGGTGCATGACGCGGATGGGGTAGGTGATATCCGTGAATTCATATCCTTCATAAAGGTGGAAGCGCCCCTGCATGACCACCACCTTTTTTCCCTCCAGGTTTCCGAACAGGAGTTTTCCGCTGTGAAATTCAACGGTGGCCAGGGGAAAGAAGGGGATGTTGTGGTAATGGGCGGTTTCTGCACCTTCGATCTCATCAGCCAGTTTACCGAGGCCGGAGCCCAGGACAATCCCGATTTCGGGATCCTTAAAACCCTTACCGATAAGGTATTCGGTGGAGGCAGCAATTTGCTTTTGGGTCATGGTTTTTTATGGTTTAAAAAGGGTTTAAAAACGGGATTGCCCTCAATATCCTCATACCGGTCCACATCGTTGCGTACAGGCAACAGGAAACTACGGAAACCTTCCAGGTCCGCCAGGGTGTCTTGCAACACGGAATCTTTTCCCCATTGTTTTCCCTGGAAAAGGGCCGGGATGGGATGTTTCATTCCAATGAGGTAGTAGCCCCCGTCCGCGGCAGGTCCGATGACCACTTCATGGCTCTCCAATTCACGGAACGATGCCTCCAGGTCCTCCACAGACAGGTCGTAGAGGTCGCTGCCGATGAGCACCACTTCGGCATATCCCATGGAAAATGCCTCCCGGAAGGCCTCTAGCATCCGTGCCCCCAGGTCTTCACCTTTCTGCAGGCGATACTGAAATAAGGAAGCGTCCCAGAAGGAGCCATCTCCGGGATGCTCACTGAAGTAGACAAACCTGTCCACCCCATTGAGTTCCCGTGCAATCGCAGCGGTATGGCGGAGGAGGAACCGGTAGATATCCAGGGCAGCCTCGTCCCCGATACGCGCCGCAAGCCGGGTCTTGCACTTGCCGGGTTCCGGGTTTCGGGTAAAGATCAGAAGGGCTCGCTGGGAGGATTGGGACAAAACAAACGCTGTTTTAATCCTGCATAATGAGAAACGTTGCCCTCAATGGTGCAGGTGTCCCGCAAAGATAGGAGATCGTAAAAACAAATCGATCTCTTTCTCCGAATGAGTAAGGACCTTCTCAGGCCTGTTTGGTGTGGTGATTTTAGTACTCTACCCAGCGATAGGCATACGCCATGATGGCCATGAGGTAGATCCAGAACAAGATAGCGCCCCGGTATCTGTGCAGGGTTTGCCAGTACTGATTGATTAACTCGAATGTGGGGTGGTCTTTCATAATCCTTAGTGTTCTCGTAAAAGAATCAGTTCAAATGTCAGGTTTGAAGGGATATGATGCCAGTGAAATGGATTTGGACACACGATTTGTCGATGAAATGCACTTTTGTAATCCGGTTATCGAGACATTTTGCAGTTCATCGAAGGATTACAATTTCCCTGGCCCTTGTATCCCGCTGGAAATCCCCGATGTCCTGCGTTGAAAATGAAAAAACCGGTGCGGGGGCACCGGTTTTTTGCAACCAAACTAACTCAAACTAAGGTAAGTGATATACGTGTTTCAAAGATGATGAGAATCCCGGAAGAACAGGTTAGGAAACCTTTAAGATTCCGTTGTGGAATTGGAAAGGTGTCCGTCAAAACCGACTCGGAATCCGGAGCCTTCAGAAAGAGAAACAGAATCTTAATGCAGGGTAAAACTTTTAATAATCAAGAGTTTACTTTCAGTTAAATCAAAAAAATGAATATTGGAGGCAGTAATCTGCAATGCGTAAACACTGACAGGGAATACGTTTGATAGCAGCCCGATTTCCTTCCCGGACCCACCTCATGCCCGGACAGTTTCCCACCCCCTCAATTCAATATTAAAAACATGAAAAAAAGACCTGTTGAACTGGTGGTCATTTCAGATGTGCATCTGGGAACCTATGGCTGCCATGCCAAAGAGCTCTGCCGGTACATGAAATCCATCCGTCCTGAAACCGTAATCCTCAATGGGGATATCATAGATGTATGGCAGTTTTCAAAACGATACTGGCCCAAGTCCCATATGAAAGTCGTCAAAATCCTCGTCGAATGGATCAGCAACGGAGTACCTGTTTACTATGTGACCGGGAACCACGATGAAATGCTTCGCAAGTTCGTCGGGTTCCAGCTTGCGGGATTTTCCATCGTCAACAAGGTGGTGCTGGAACTCGACGGCAAAAAGGCCTGGGCATTCCACGGGGATGTCTTCGATGTGACCATGAAGCACTCCAAATGGCTTGCAAAGCTGGGAGCTGTAGGCTATGACAGTCTGATCCTTTTAAACAAGGCCGTGAACTATTTCGGCAAACGACTTGGACGCGGGCCCATTTCCATGTCCAAAAGAATAAAGAACAGCGTTAAATCAGCGGTCAAATTCATCAATAATTTCGAAGAAACCGCCGTGGAAATCGCACGTGAAAATGACTTTGACTACGTGGTGTGCGGACATATACACCAACCTGAAATACGCGATTTCCAGGAGGGAGGCAAACAAGTGACCTACCTGAATTCCGGGGATTGGGTAGAGAACCTGACCAGCCTTGAATACAACAAAGGCAGTTGGAGGCTCTATCACTATATGGAGGATGTTCAAATCCATAAAAAGGAGAAGGAACCCTCGGAAACTGAAGAGATTTTAGACGCTCAGGTGCTGTTTGAGGCTCTGGTACGCGAAATGCAAATCCGATAATTACGCGATATGAAAGTCCTGTATGCCATTCAGGGAACCGGAAACGGACATTTGAGCCGGGCGCGGGACATGATTCCCGCCATCCTGAAGGAAGGGGTGGAGCTCGATATCCTGGTCAGTGGAACCCAGGCAGATATACCCTTGCCTTTTAAGATCAAATATCAGTTTTGGGGGCTGAGCTTCATATTCGGAAAACAAGGAGGCATTGATTTCTGGAAGACCTACCTCAATGCCAATACGCTTCGCACCCAGAAGGAGTTGCGTAACCTCCCTGTCCAGGAGTATGATTTGGTGCTCAACGATTTTGAGCCTATCTCTGCATGGGCGTGCAAACTCAAAGGCATCCCGTGCATCGGGGTAAGCCACCAGGCTGCAGTCCTTTCTCCCCATGCTCCTCAGCCCGAACGCAAGGACCCGGTAGGGATGTTCATCCTCAGGAATTACGCCCCTACAACCCATCAATATGGCTTCCATTTCCAGGCGTATGAGCCCGGGATGTTCACCCCCATCATCCGAAAAGGCATCCGTGAGCTTCGCATCCGGAGGGGAACCCATTACACTGTGTACCTGCCGGCCTATTCGGACAGTCGGATTGTATCGGTACTTTCACAAGTTCCTGGCGTCTATTGGGAGGTGTTTTCAAAGCACAATACGCATGCGCTTATACACCAAAATGTGAGGGTTAGGCCTGTGAACCACGAAGGGTTCCTCGAGAGTATCGCCAGTTGCAGCGGGGTGTTGTGTGCGGCCGGTTTTGAAACCCCCTCTGAGGCGCTCTATCTCGGGAAGAAACTTTGCGTTATCCCCATGAAGAACCAGTTGGAGCAGCAGTGCAATGCGATAGCCCTTGCCGAAATGGGGGTTCCTGTGCTGGCATCTTTAAACGCTCAGGTCGTCCCGCAATTGAAGGAATGGGTAGCATCCGAACATTTGGTGGAGGTGGACTACGGAGATATCGCTGGAGAGGTCATTGAAAGGGTGCTGGAAGAGAGTGTCCCAAGTTTAATTTTACCCTGAAAACCTTGGCATAGGGAAACCTACAGGTCTTTTTCACCAGCCCTGGCTGCTTGACTGTTGCAGGGAAGGTAGATATCTTTTAAGTGGGGGTGGGGGCGTGCCCCCAAAAAAATTCAAGGCCCCCAAGAAGCTCTTTTTGACCGGGCAGCCCCTAAAAAAATCCGGCTGCAAAAATCTCGCAGCCGGATTCATTCACGTTCATAACCTTTGCCGATTTATTTTGGATTATACCAGATCGGGCTGGTATAAGCCCGTTCCTGACCAGTGGTCTCGGCACCTTTGGGAATGTCGATCCCATACCGGAAGGCATCGTAGACCACCCACCTGGGCGTGGGGATCTCAAGGACCCTGGCATAGTAGAATGCTTTCAGGGACGGATCGAAATCCGGGTCGGTCCACACTGTTGCCAGTTCGGAGGCCCCTATGGTATTGTACCAGGTAGCATTAGCGATATCCACGGTATTGCCCACGGGTTTGATCTTGCCGTTCCGGTCTGCTTTGCGGTCCCCGGACCAGGCAACATTATAGACTTTTTCGTGGGTGTTTCCATCGGCATCCAGCCACCCCTTCACGATCTGGATCCGGTCCAGGTTCGCCCCGATTGGGTCCCGGAGGGCGTATACCATGAAGTTAGGCGCCTTGTTTCCATCTGATGGCCGCAGATCCCCGCCCATGGGAACGCCTTTTTCATATCCCCGGAAGGCAGGTGCCCGGCTTTTCAGGTCATCTTCTGTAAAGGTCCATCCTCCAAAGAAGCGTACAATCATACGCGGCCCGGTGGTGGCATAGACTTCTTTCCGGTTCATGGCATCCCAGATGGACTCACGGGTGTTTTCCTGTGCCCAAACACCCGTATATCCAGAGGCGGTGAGTTCGTATCCCTCTACAATGCCTTTCTCGGTTTTCATAAAGGGGTGTTGCATTCGCCTGGGGGAAGGCTCGGCACTGGTTGCCTTTCCAAAGTAATTGTCCTCTTCTATAGCCGCCAGGGAAGTATGGGAATCGGTGGATCCCACGGCTCCAAACTTATAGGGGTTGGTCCCTAGCCTGGTTTCAAGCAATAAGCCGTTCTTTAAGGCCTCCCGGGCATACTCTTTTGGAAGCATCGCATCCGTCTTAGTTTCAGTGAGGTCCAGGTTTCCAAAATCCCAGGTTTCATAGTCTGCAAATTCATCTTCCGGGGAAAGTAGTGGGTGTGTTTCCCCGTCCCCCTTGATCTGTGTCCATTCATACAGGGGTTCCCATTTGCTTCTAAGGCCGACGTAATTTGCATCGATGGCCTTTCCGGTATATTGCGCATCGATCGGAAACATCATTCCATTGGAAAGGTTCCCGTTATGGGCGATGGCCAGGGCGGAGCCCCCGGTTTTGCTTTCATAGTTCTCCATCCAGTCGTAGAGGTCCAGCGGATCGGTAGATCCCACCGGTTTTTGGGTAACCATGGGCATTACCTGAAGCGCGCGATTTCCATTGTCCCTGAGCAATACATTTCGGTGCAGGTTGTTTCCTTTGACCAGGGAGGTCCACTCAAATCCGATGATGGCAGTGAAGGTACCTGGGTCGTTGTACTTTTCGGCCGCGTCGACCACGCGTTGCCAAACAGACCCATAAATATTGCTGCCGGGAGAGTACTCTTTCACAAGGCCTTCAGAAATAGTGCCCTGTGCGAAGTTGGTAATTAGATCCAGGGCAGCTTCTGTGGATTTTTGACCACCTGCCTGCAGGCCTTCATACCAGCGTTTCCCATCCGGATAGGCCTGGATATTGGGAGCCCCCCTTGCGAGGTCTTCCGCAAAGCCCATCATGTCTGAATGGTCCGCGATGACAAGCCAGTCCAGCGGTCGGGAAAGCCTGACGGGTTGTCCGGTAGAGGAGACTACTTCTTCCCCCCGGGCAAACCGGTAAGCTTCTTCCAGGCCCAAAGTGTTACCCATGAGACCTGCATCTGGGGAAAGGCGGGTATGCAAGTGGGTGTCACCCCAGTATACATTGTCTGGGAAACTCCGCATCGCATAGGGAGAATACGCTTTCCCGGAATAGAGCCCTGAAAGGGATTCTTTGGAGGGATGGATCTGGGCATTGAGATCAAAGGAAAAAGTAAGCAGCAAAAAGGCGGGAAGGAAGGCGAATCGTTTCATAACAGGTTGGTTTAATGACCTTAAAATACGGATAAAATTCCTGCATTCCTACATTCTTTCAAATGACATGTATCAGTTGGAAATGGTTTAATATCACCTGAAATGGACTTTTTAATTTCGTGTAGGATCCTCAATCAAAATGGGTATCTTACCGTGGACAAATGGAATCTGCTGAAACTGTATTCGCCATCGCCAATGTCTGGATCCTTCCCGGATGGCTACTCCTGTTATTCGCGCCTTCCTGGAAGTACACCGGCAGGATCGTTTTTTACCTGATCATTGGGGTGCTGGCCATAGCCTATACCTGGTTGTTGCTCTCGGACATCAGTAGTTTTGACCCGGAGGCCGGCTCCACCCTGGCCAATATTAGCAAGGCTTTTGGGGACTCGCGCGTGGCACTGATCGGGTGGATCCACTACCTCGCCTTTGATATGTTTGCAGGCCTGGTGATCGCCCTGGATGCAAGGCGCGTCGGGGTTAACCGGATCCTGATGGCCCTGCCGCTCTTCCTGACGCTGATGGCCGGGCCCTTCGGGTTGTTGGTGTATGTGGTTATCCGGCTTTTCTATACCCGCTCCTTAGGTATCCCCCTGCAGGGTAGCTCTGGGAAAAGTTGATTCGCTTACCGGATGGGGGTATATGCCATGGCAGGCAGGATGCCTCAGATAAAGAATTCCGATTGTTTAATGGGGATGATCATCTGCTGGGCGGTTGCAGGGACCCCAGGTAACTTGGTATTGGGGGAGGGGTCAAAATTGCCCCACATATTCTGCGCCAACACGCAAAAACCCTCTCACCTTTTAAGGGCAAAATAACCGGTTGAAGTAAGTGACTGTCCCTCAGATTCATATTCAA
>JAWWDW010000086.1:0-6867 GCA_033719735.1 Robiginitalea sp.
CGGAAGATACAATAATTCTCAAGTACGGGGCACTATTCAAAGGAGGTCACGCCGAATTTCCGGGCCTCGGCTATGGCACCGGGTACCCACTGGGTCAGGCTGGCAATGCGACTGTCATTGGAAGGGTGCGTACTCAGGATTTCCGGGGGGGCGCCTTTGCTATTGGCCTTCATGCGCTTCCAGAGCTCGGGGGCCTCTGCCGGATCGTAGCCCGCAATGGCCATGATCTGCAACCCGATGCGGTCGGCTTCGGACTCATGGCTCCGGCTGAAAGGGAGCATCCCCCCTACCTGGCTCCCCACGCCGTAGGCCGCATTGAAGAGGGCCCGGTCTTGCGGATCCTGAATGGCGACATTCCCGGCGACCATTCCCAGGGACTGCAGGGTCTGTGCACTCATGCGCTGGGCCCCGTGGTCGGCCAGTGCATGGGCTACCTCGTGCCCCATGACCACAGCCACCCCGGTTTCACCCTGGCATACCGGCAGGATGCCGGTATAGAAGACGATCTTACCCCCGGGCATGCACCAGGCGTTGATCGTTTCGTCTCTTACCAGGTTGTATTCCCAACGGTAATCCTTGAGATACCCCGGGTACCCATTGGCTGTCAGCCAGCGTTCCGCGGCCTTGGAAATCCGCTGGCCCACCCGGGTGATCATAGCGGCTTCCGAGGTCCCTTTTACGACGGCATTGGATTTGAGGAACTTATCGTATTCAGCAAAAGCCGTCGGGAACAGACTGCTGTTATCCCCGTAAAAATTCAGGGTGCTCTTTCCCGTGAACGGGTTGGTCTTGCAGGCAGCCATTCCCAGGAACAGCACTAAGAAGAACGCAATTTTTTTCATCATTCCGGTACCATTTGTTTGCTGATGGGAATTTAAAAAAAAAAATTCCTTTCTAACCGCTGATCACCAGGGAACTGAAGTTCTTGTCCACCTCAATGGTGTTATCGCCGTTCAACCGTACTTCCTTCAGAGGCACGCGCTGGTTGTCTACCTGAACCTTTGTAATCCGGAAGGGCAACCCGATAAAATTCATCCGCAGGGTCTCATAGGGTGTTGTGAAGGTCCCGTCCTTGAATTGCTGAATGATCAGTTCCTTGCCCCGGCCGGTGAGCTTGAAGTTCCGCAGGCTGTACTCCCCTTTCTTGTAGTCATAGCCATCCTGGGCGTCCTCGTAAACGGTGGACTGCTCCGTACCTTCCAGGTAGTACACGTTCAGGATGAGCTGGTCGATCTCCTTCTCCCCCACGTACTGTTGTACGGGATATTTGGGGATAATGGCCCCTGACTTGATGAAGATGGGGATCTTGTCGATGTCGGCCACGACCCATTTTTCCATACCTCCCTCCACGACTTCGCCCGTCCAGTAATTGTGCCATTTGCCCCGTGGAATGTACATGCGTCGACCCTGGGCATTGGGTTCCTGTATGGGGCAAACCAGGATCTGTTCCCCGAAGATGAATTCATCCGTGCGGAAATGGGTCTGGTGATCTGCCTGGTCGTAATAGACCAGGGATTTCAGCATGGGGACGCCTTCCTTGACATATTTCCAGAACATGGTATAGAGGTACGGCAGCAACTGGTACCGCAATTCGATGAATTTCCGGACGATCCCGGTGACTTCCTCATCAAAGGACCAGGGTTCCTGATCCCCATGGTCCCCGCTGGAATGCACCCGGCAGAAGGGATGGAAGATCCCGAGCTGGACCCAACGCGCAAAAAGCTCCCCGTTGGGTTGTTCCGCAAACCCCCCGATATCCGAGCCTGCAAAGGACATCCCGCTCATGCAGAGGCGCTGTACCTGTACATTTGCGATCCAGAGGTGTTCCCAGGTGGCCACATTGTCTCCCGTCCAGGTACTGGAATATCGCTGGGTGCCTGAATAGGCGGCCCTGGTGATGACAAACGGCCTTTTGGGAAACACGTATTTCTTTACCCCCTCATAGGTAGCCCGTACCATCTGCATCCCGTAAACGTTGTGCGCCTTTCGGTGGCTGCAGGGATGCCCGTCGTAATCATGGCGGGTCTCCAGGGGGGCGGTCTTGCTGGGCACTTCCATCACGGCCGGCGCGTTCATATCATTCCAGACGGCATGTACCCCGGTGTCCTGCATGAGTCCCTTGTAGAGTTCGGCCCACCATCGCCTCACCTCGGGATTCGTAAAGTCGGGGAAGCTACAGGGTCCCGGCCATACTTTCCCCTGCATGATGGGGCCATCGGCCCGTTTGCAGAAATAGTCTTTCTCCAGGGCCTCCCTGTATACCCAGTAATCCCGGTCTACCTTGATCCCGGGGTCGATCATCACCACGGTTTTAAAGCCGTCCTCCTCGAGCTCTTCAATCATCCGTTTCGGGTCCGGAAAATGCTTCTTATCCCAGGTAAAACAGCGAAAGCCGTCCATGTAGTCGATATCCAGGTAGAGGGCATCACAGGGGATCTTCAGCTTGCGGAACTTGCCCGCGAGTTCCTTCACCCGGCTCTCCGGGTAGTAGCTCCACTTGGACTGGTGGAATCCCAGCGCCCACAGCGGAGGCAGTTCCGGAGTCCCGGTAAGGTCTGTATAGGCCCTGACCACCCGATGCATTTCCGGGCCGTAGAAAAAATAGTAATTCATTTCCCCTCCGTCGGCCCAGAAACTGGTGATGTTCCGCCTTTCGTGTGAGAAGTCAAAATGGGTACAGAAGGAATTGTCGAAAAAGATCCCATAGGCCATATCGTTGTGGAGGCCCACATAAAAAGGGACCGCCTTGTAGAGGGGGTCCTGGTCCTTCCCGTAGGCGTACTGGTCGGTAACCCAGTTGTGGGTACGCCTGCCCTTCAGGTTCGTATGGGTTGCCTTGTCTCCCAGCCCGTAGAACGATTCCCCGGCCTGGGTGATCTTGCTCATTTTTACGGTATTCCCGCCGAACTCGTAATTCTCTTCCCAGTGGAATCCCAGTTCATCTTCATTGATCACGTTCCCCTCGGTATCTTCAATACGGATCCTCAGGCTGGTCTTGTCCACGAAAACCCGCAGCTTGGAGGTCTCGATCAAAAAAGCCGCATCGGTCTCGTCCTCCTTGATCTCGTCGTACCCCCGGCTGTGGTCCGGGTTGATCGCATAGGAAAAATCCGGTTCAAACACGTGGTCGGTGGCATACCGGAAACGCAGGGCGCTGTTGCGGAGGATGGTGATCTCCAGGATGACCCCGTTCTCACTTGTGAAGTAAAATTTATCGGAATCTTTCCGGTAATTCACTACCTGTGTCGGGTAGAGATTCCCTTTGTATTCCAGTTCGGTATTGGTGATCATGCACTGGCGGTTTTAGAACCCGACAAAAGAAACACAATTGGGGGAAAAATCGAAATCTTCACCCCAACAAATATGAACTACAACGATTGCGGTTGTGTCTTACCTGAAGACGACCACCCCCAGGGGCGGGAGGTTTACCTCGATGGAGTGCTCAAACCCGTGCCAGGGGGTCCGCGATACGCTGGCCGCGCCATTTTCCATGCCGCTGCCCCCGTATTTTTCGGCATCGCTGTTGAAAACCTCCTTTACCTTCCTGGATTTGGGCACCCCGATCCGATAGTTTTCCCTGGGTACCGGGGTGAAATTGCAGGCCACGATCAGGTCGTCCCGCTTGTTTTTTCCTTTTCGCACAAAGGTCAGGACGGAGTTTTCGGCATCCCCGTAATCAATCCACTGGAACCCTTCCGGGCTGAACTGTTTCTCATAGAGGGCCGGACAGGACCTGTACAGGGTGTTCAGGTCCCTGATCAGCTCCTGAATGCCCTTGTGGAAGTCGTATTGCAGCAAATGCCAGTCCAGGCTTTGCTGGAAATTCCACTCCGAGGACTGCCCGAATTCACCCCCCATGAAGACCAGGTTGGTCCCCGGGTGTGTGAACATATATCCGAAGAGCAGGCGCAGGTTGCCAAACCGCTGCCATTCATCCCCAGGCATGCGATAGAGGAGGGATTGTTTGCCGTATACCACCTCATCGTGGGAAAAGGGAAGCATGAAATTCTCCGTAAAGGCGTAGGTCATGCTGAAGGTCAGGTCATTCTGGTGGTGTTTCCGATAGATGGGCTCTTTTTTGAAATACTCCAGGGTGTCGTGCATCCAGCCCATCATCCATTTCATGCCAAAACCAAGCCCCCCCATGCTTACAGGCCTTGAAACCATGGAAAAAGAGGTGGATTCCTCCGCGATGGTCTGGACCCCGGGGTGGGTTTCATAGACCACAGCGTTCAGTTCCCGGATGAAGGAAATGGCTTCCAGGTTCTCATTGCCCCCGTATATATTCGGTTCCCACTCCCCTTCTTCCCGGGAATAATCCAGGTACAACATGGAGGCAACCGCATCCACCCGGAGGCCGTCCACGTGATACTGGTCCAGCCAGAACAGGGCATTGCTGATCAGAAAGGCACGGACTTCATTCCGGCCGTAATTGAAAATCAGGCTTTTCCAGTCCGGGTGGTAGCCTTTGCGCCGGTCGGGATGCTCATACAGGTGGGAACCGTCAAAAAACCCAAGGCCATGGGCATCTTCCGGGAAGTGGGAAGGGACCCAGTCCAGGATGACCCCGATATCGTTCCGGTGCAGGGTGTCCACGAGTAACTTGAATTCCTCAGGGGTCCCAAAACGGGAGGTGGGTGCAAAATACCCGGTCAGCTGGTAGCCCCAGGAAGGGTCGAAAGGGTACTCCATGACGGGCATGAATTCCACATGGGTGAAATTCATCTCCTTCACGTAGGCGACCAGGTCTTCGGCCAGTTCCGCGTACGAAAGGTACTCATTCCCGCTTTTCCGTTTCCAGGACCCCAGGTGTACTTCATAGACGGAAAAAGGCCTGTCGAGGCTGTTGCGGGTTTCCCGGTTTTTCATCCACCCCTCGTCCTTCCACTCGTAAGGCGCTTCCCAGACCACGGAGGCCGTTTTGGGCGGGTGCTCGCAATACCGGGCATAGGGATCTGCCTTTTCGGTTTTCACGTCCCCTATGTGGGAATGTATTTTGTACTTGTAGAGGGTCCCCTTTTCAAGGCCCGGGATAAACCCTTCCCAGATACCGCTCTCGTCCCAGCGCACATTCAGGGGGTGCTCCCCCTCCAGCCAGTAGTTGAAATCTCCGACTACAGAGACCGATTTTGCCGATGGGGCCCAGACCGCGAAATACACGCCCTTCTGCCCGTTCACCTCCGTAAGATGGGAGCCCAGCTTTTCGTACAGGCGGTAGTGTTTTCCGGCCTTGAAAAGGTTGATATCAAAATCGGTGAACAGGCTATGAGGGATTACGTTACCCATGGATTTTTAGTTTTTGTCGTTGATAATACTTCGGATCCCTTCCAGGGGGATCACCGCCCAGTCCGGGCGGGAATTCATTTCATACCCAAGTTCGTAAACGGCTTTTTCGAGCATGCAGTATTTCAGGAGGAAGATCCGCTCGGCGCTGTAGCCGATATCTATGTTGTGTTCCTGTATGAGGTTTACGTAGGTTTCCATAAAGACCCCGATAAAGTAGCGGTAGAGCACCTCCCCTGCCGTAAAAAGGTCTTCCCGGGAATAGGGGTATTCTGACTCGTGTTCAAAAATAGTGGCATACACCGCGTAGTGGAAGGAGCGGAACATTCCGGCGATATCTTTGACGGGGGGTTGTTTGACCTTCCGGTCCCGGATCGTGCTTTCGGGTTCCCCTTCAAAATCCAGGAGGAAAAAATCATCCCCCTGTACCAGTACCTGCCCCAGGTGATAGTCCCCGTGGACCCTGAGGCGTTCCCCTTTGAGTTTGGTCCAGTCAAAATTCACAAAGCGCTTCCTGATCTCGTTCTTCCGCTCGAGGAATTCCCGGGCGAGTTCCATGGCGGATCCTTCCAGGCGCTCCAGGTTATTCTCCACGGTATTCAGCCGGTTCTGGAACATGTAGAGCATCCGGTTTTTGAGCCAGACCTCATAGTCCCCGTTGAAGTGCTCTGGGGTGAAGGCCGTATCCTCGAATTCAGACCCCAGGGCAATGTGCATTTCCGCGGTACGCTGGGCGAGTTTCTGAAGTTTCAAAAAGACATTCAACCCGGCCCAGTCGATGATCTCCGGGGGCACCTCCCGGATCTTAAGGCGCTGGAACAACGCCACCCTGGGGAGGGAATGCACGGAGATCCCCTTGTATTCCAGGTTGGAAAAAATCTTGTGCAGTTCCCTGAGCATGAAATCCCAGGCGTCTCCCTGGTTGGGGACCAGCTCCTGCATCAGGGCGATGGTGACATTCGCCCCGTCCGTATCGATAATACTCAGGGACCCCTGGTAGGCAGGGGTATTCGGGTACCCTTTTCGCTCGGAAAGAAACCGGCTCATTTCATAATCCGGGTTCTTGTCGGCATAGATGCGCCGGAAGAATTTGATGACGGATTTGCCGTTGATGATCACCGAGGTGTTGCTCTGTTCCAGGCCCATGAATTTCGAAGACTCGTAAGGCCCGGGTTCGAAATCAACGCTCTTGTGGTACCGCACCCGGGTGGTATCGTTGGGTTCTGCCGTAATGATACGTTCGTAGACCAGGCACCGGAAGGCCTCCAGGTTTACTGCGTCTATGATGAAACCGTCCACCCCGTTGATGGTAACGGGCAAAATGCGGTCCTTTTCCGCAAAACTCTCGTCCGAGACAAAGGCGATGGGCAAAAAATAATGTTGGTAAAAGGCTTCTTCAAAATTAACCTCGAGCAAAAGCCCGTAATACACCTCTTCCCGTTGCTGAATGCGGAAGTACTCCTGGAGTTCAATGTACTTCAGGTTGCTGGATTTTCCGCCATACCAGCGCTGCTGCACGATATAATCTTCAAGGACGTCTGATAAAAACACCTTTACAAAGTCGCTATTATCCAGCAACGATTC